>NZ_JAMXSA010000027.1:0-35383 GCF_024124465.1 Microbacterium sp. CnD16-F | reverse complement strand
CTGCGGTTGCGTGCGGGGCGCGGCTGCGGCGACGGCTGCGGTTGCGTGCGGGGCGTGGCTGCGGCTACGTGCAAGGCGCGGCGGAGGTTGCGGTGCGGGTTACGACCAGGTGTGGACCGGCTCGTTCGTGTGCATCGCCTCGCGGTACTCGAGAAGGGTGGCGCGCAGGGCGTCGGCGCGTTCCATGCCGGTGCGGGCCCGCATCCGCTTCGCGAACCACTCCGCACCGTTCGTCTTCGCGGCGCAGCGCCCCTCGATGATCCCGAGATACCGGTCGCGCTCCGCAGCCGACACGCCCCACGCGTCCAGGCCCTCGGCGGCGAGCGGCAACAGCGTGTCGCGCACCAACTCGGTCGCCGGCACGTGGCCCACACCCGGCCACGACAGCCGCGCGTCGATGCCGTCGCGCGCCGCCGAGAGGAAGCTCTCGCGCGCCGTCGCGAACGGCATCCGCGACCACACCGGCCGCTCATCCTCCGCGAGCGAACGCACCAGACCGAAGTAGAACGCCGCGTTCGCGACCGTGTCCGCCACCGTCGGCCCCGCCGCAAGGATCCGGTTCTCGACGCGAAGATGCGGCATCCCGTCGGCCACGTCGTACACCGGACGGTTCCAGCGGTACACCGTGCCGTTGTGCAGCTTCAGCTCGGCCAGCGACGGCACACCGCCCGCCTCGAGCACCTCCAACGGATCCTCATCGTCGACGATCGGCAGCAGCGCCGGGAAGTAGCGCACGTTCTCCTCGAACAGGTCGAACACCGACGTGATCCAGCGCTCCCCGAACCACACCCGCGGACGCACCCCCTGCGCCTTCAACTCCTCGCTGCGCGTGTCGGTCGCCTGCTCGAACAGCGGGATGCGGGACTCCCGCCACAGCTCCCGCCCCAACAGATACGGCGAGTTCGCCGCCACCGCCAGCTGCGCCCCCGCGATCGCCTGCGACGCGTTCCAATACGCCGCGAACTGCGCCGGCGACGTCTGCACATGGAACTGCGTACTCGTGCACGCCGCCTCCGGCACGATCGAGTCCGCCGTCGTCTCCAGCCGCTCCGGCCCCGCGATCGAGATCGCCAGATCCTCGCCGCGCGCATCGAGCACCTGCTCGTTCAACAGGTCGTACCGCGAATCCGCGCTCAACGTGCTCCGGCTCAGGTGCCGCTCCGCCAGCGTGGGCAGGATGCCGATCATCACCAGATGCGCACCCAGGTCCTCCGACCGCGCCTCGGCCTCGTTCAGCCGCTCGCGCAGACCCTCCTCGAACGTCGTCAGCCCGCCCTCGCGCAGCTTCGCCGGCGGGACGTTGATCTCCACGTTGAAACGCCCCAGCTCCGTCACGAACGCCGGGTCCGCGATCGCCCGCAGCACCTGCTCGTTCCGCATCGCCGGGTCACCGACGGCGTCGACGAGGTTCAACTCGAGTTCGAGACCCGTCATCGGGTCATCCGTGTCGAAGAGCGCCTCGCGCAGCATCCGCTCGAACACGTCGAGGTTGCGACGGATCTTCTCGCGATGAAGGGTGCGGTCCGCGCCCGTGATCTCCTGGCTCTCGACTTCTTCTCCCACCCCGCCACGATAGGTCGCGACACCGCCGCCCGCCGGGGCGTTGACAACCCGCGCCCCGTCGACCATGACGCGCTAACCCATCACGCCGCGAATAGCCAGGGGTTGGTTCGCATCCGGCGCCTGCCTAGCGTGGGTGGTCCCGGAACGCGCCGCTTCCGGAAAGATCGACGGAAGGACCAGATCATGGGACTCGACGACAAGATCAAGAACGCCGCACAGGACCTCACCGGCAAGGGCAAGGAGGCCGCCGGCAAGGCGAGCGACAACGAGCGCCTCGAAGCCGAAGGCCACCAGGACCAGACCGAGGCCAACCTCAAGAAGGCCGGCGAGAACGTGAAGGACGCGTTCAAGTAAGCCTCCCTCCACCGAACGCCCGGGCCCACCACGGACCCGGGCGTTCGGCATCCCACCCCGCATCCGACGACTCACAGACGGATGCCGGGGCCCGCCACACCTGTTCACGTACACTTCACTCGACGTTTTCCCCGACGTGACGCGTGAACTCCCCCCTCCACGGCCGTCGGCGGGCGCCCGGGAGACACATGAAACGGCTGACATCGCTCGACGGTCTGCGCGGACTCGCCGCGCTCATCGTCCTCGTGCACCACATCATGCTGACGTTCCCGCTGTTCGCGGAGCCCTATCTCAAGGGCCGCGCCGAGAACGGCCTTCCCGAGCTGCTCGCCTACAGCCCGCTGCACATCTTCTGGGACGGCGCGGGCGCGGTCTTCATCTTCTTCGTCCTGAGCGGTGTCGTGCTCACGCTGCCCGTGCTCAAGCAGGGCCGCGACTTCTCATGGGTCGGCTACTACCCGCAGCGACTCCTGCGCCTCTACCTGCCGGTCTGGGCGGCGATCATCGTCTACCTCGGCTGGGTGCTGATCATCCCGCGCGACCGCGGCATGGAGAGCGCCTGGCTCGACATCACGAGCAAGCCCGTCAGCCCCGAAGCGATCTGGGGCGACGCGACCCTGCTGTTCGGCACCGGTGACCTCGTCAGCCCGCTCTGGTCGCTGCAGTGGGAGATCGCGTTCTCGTTCCTGCTGCCCGTGTTCGTCTTCCTCGGCGTCCGGTTCGCCCGGTACAACTGGATCCTCGCGATCGCCGCCGTCGTCGGCATCGGCGTCTCGGCAACCCTCGGCAACCGTGCGCTCGTGTACCTGCCGATGTTCCTCATCGGCGTCGTCATCGCCACCTGGCTGCCGACCATCCGCGCGTGGAAGCCGAGCCGCGGCACGCAGGCGCTGCTCCTCCTCGCCGCACCCATCCTGCTCGTCTCGCCGTGGCTCATCCGCCCGTTCGAGTCGCTCCGCTTCCTCGTGAAGCCGTTCGACGCGGTCACCACCATCGGCGCCGTCGTCGCCGTGATCGCCGCGATCGTCGTCCCGATCTTCCGCCGCTTCCTCGAGAGCCGCGTCATGCAGTGGTTCGGGCTCATCTCGTTCAGCCTCTACCTCGTGCACGAGCCCGTCGTGATCTCGATGGCGCACCTGTTCGGCGACCAGAACCTGCGCATCGCCGCCCTCGTCAGCGCCGTCCTGTCGATCCCGCTGTCGTGGGTGTTCTTCAAGATCGTCGAGATCCCGAGCCACAAGCTGTCGCGTCGCGTCGGCGACTTCGTCCGTGCGCGCACGAAGAAGCGGCCGCAGCCGCACGCGCCCATCGCGCCCGACGTCCACGCGCACCGCGCCTGACCCCTCGCTAGACTGACGCCGGGCCGACCCGGGCCCGCTGGGGAAAGACGCAATATGGCCGGGGGAGATCCCGCACCCGTCGCTCGGCGACGCATCGGTCTCGGCGCTCACGTGTGGTGGGATGCCGTGACCAGCGGTGCCTTCTTCTCGCCCGCGGCGCTGTGGATCAGCATCCTCATCGCGGTCACGGTCCTCGCCCCGTTCCAGCACATCGACGAGGGCGCCGGGGTGGCCCACGTCGTGTCCGTCGGATTCTTGGGGTGGGCGGCGCTCGCGGTGCTGCTCGTCCCGGTCGCGCTCGCCGAGCGGCGACTGCGCCGCGCGTCGCACCGCGGCATCCTCGTCCTCACCGCGGTCGCGGTGGCCGCCGGCATCCGCCCGTTCGTCAACGAAGCCATCTACGTCGGGCTGTACGACGGGGTGCCCGACTTCGACGGGATCGGCGCACGCATCGGGTCGAACGTGTTCGTCTGGCTCGCCGGCCTGTCGATCATCGCGATGACGGTGCGGTCGATCGAGCTCACCCGCGGTTCGCGCCGGCGACTCACCGAGGCGATCGCGGCGCTCACCGCCGGCCGCCGGCGTCTCGCCCGGTTCGAATCCGAGAACCGTGCCGAGCTCGCCCCGCTCGTCTCGCGACTGCGTCGCCGCCGCGACGAGATGCTCGCCGGCACGATCGACTTCGCCGCGGTCCGCGCGTACTCCGAGGAGGTGCGCACCGCGAGCCACCGTCTCGACGAACGCGCCGGCCTCGACCTGCGCGCCGTCCAGGGCGGCACCGGTGAGCACGCCATCGAGCCGCCGTCCCGGTCGGCGTTGACGATGCTCCGCCCCGCGCCGTACCTGCTCACCGGCTTCGTCTTCCTCGTCGGCGCCGTGCCGTACGCGTATCAGTCGAACGGACCGTGGGCGGCGCTCGCCGCGATCCTCGCCGGAGCGCCGGTGACCCTCGCGGCCGACGCCGTCATCCGGTGGCTCGCCCGCGGCAAGGCCCCCGCGCGACGCGGACGGATCCTCGTCGGCGTGTGGCTCGCAGCCGGCGTCGCGATGACCGCGGTCGCGTGGGGCATCCTCGGACCGGCCGATCCGACCCGCTTCGTGCCCCTCATCTCGCTGCCGCTCGTCGCGCTCGCGCTCGCTGCGTGCACCGACGCGATCGCCCGCGCCGCCGACAGCGCCCATCGCCTCGAAGCGGTGCTGAGCCTCGTCGCCCGCACCCTGACCGCGAAGACCGCGTCGGCCCGCCGCCCGCTGCGGAACGCGGCGCACGTGCTGCACGGGCGGGTGCAGGGACGGTGCGTGCTGTTCGCCGCGGCCGCCGACGAGTGGGAGCTCACGCCCGACGACATCGAGACGTTCCGGCGAGAGACGGATGCCGCCTTCGACTCGATCCTCGCGTTCATCGCCGAGACGGATTCGGTCGCGCTCGAGGGAACCCTGCAGGGGGCGCACGAGGACCTCTTCGAGCTCGTCGCGACGTGGCGGACGGTGCTCGGGGTGTCGAGCGAGATCTCGCCCGAGGCGGTCGACGCGCTGCAGGACCCGGCGCTGTCACGCCGCGTCGCGACCGTCGTGAACGAGGGGTTCGTCAACGCGATCAAGCACTCCGAGGCGAAGGAGGTGTGGCTGTCGATCGACGTCGTCGACGGTGCGCTGCTCGTCCGCACGTGGTCGCGCGGAGTGCTCGACCGCCGGCCCGCGGTGGGTCCCGAGCTCCGCGGCATCGACGTGCTCGGCGTCGGGTCGCGCATCTACCAGCGCGACGACGTCGTCGTGCTCGAGGTGCCGGTGCCGCTCAGCACTGAGGTCGTAGCCGCCGCGCCGGCGGTGCGGCGGCCGTGGTGGACGCCGCGGGCGCCGCGCGTCGGCTGAGGATCAGTACTCGGGGATCAGTACTCGAGCAGCGCCGCGACGACCAGCGCGAGCGCGCCGAGCGCGACCACGACCAGCACGGCATACGCCCACCGGGGCAGGCCCGGCGGCTTCGGAGCAGACCGTTTGCGACGGCGACGGGTCGACGAGCGAGCTGACATCAGTTTCCTCCCCCAGAGCGGTCATATTCGCACACATGCATTTCGTCGCCGTTAACGGGACCCTGCGGGTGGGTGCGGGTGGCGCCGCGTTGCCGCGATCACGGATGCAATGGATGCCGGGCGACACGCGGCATCCTGCGGTCGGGGGTCGGCGTGTCGGGTCGGATCTGTTGCATCCGTGAACGCCGGCGGCGCGGGTCGGTGCGGGCGACCCACCGTTCGCGGATGCAATGGATGCCGGGCGACACGCGGCATCCTGCGGTCGAGGGTCGGCGTGTCGGGTCGGATCTGTTGCATCCGTGAACACCCGCGGCGCGGGCGACCCACCGTTCGCGGATGCAATGGATGCCGGGCGACACGCGGCATCCTGCGGTCGGGGGTCGGCGTGTCGGGTCGGATCTGTTGCATCCGTGAACGCCGGCGACCGGCCGACCTCAACGCGCGGCGAGCATGAGGTCGGCGGTCCGCAGCGACAGGGCCATCTGCGTCAGTGCCGGGTTCGCGGTCAGGGCGCTCGGGAACGTCGAGTTGTCGCAGATCCAGAGGTTGTCGACCTCGTGGGAACGACCGGATGCGTCGACGACGCCGTCCTCGGGGTCGTCGCTCATGCGCGCGGTCCCGAGCGTGTGGCACGAGCGCTGCGTGACCCGCGTGCTGCGCGCCCCCGCCGCCCGCAGGATGCGCTCCATGACGGCCGCACCGTGCCGGTCGATGGCCCGCTCGTTCTCTCCCTGCGAGAACGAGATCTCGGCGCGCGGCATCCCGTCCTCGGCGAGTTCGTCGCTCAGCGTCAGCGCGTTGCGATCGTCGGGCAGGCACTCGCCGTTCATGCCGACACCCGCGCTGTACGGGTACTCGTCGATCGCCGACATGAGCTCCTCGCCCCACAGCCCCGCGCCGCGCACGAGCTGCGTGCCGAAGTTCAGCGGCATGACGCCGAGGCTCTGCAGCAGGTACCCGCCCAAGAAGTCGGCATCCGCGGGGCGCACGAAGTCCTCGCTGATGATCGACGACGGGTAGCCCCGGTATGCCCGGATCGGCTCGTCGAACCGGCCCCACACCTGCACGCCGCCGTGCGCCATGAACCCCCGCCCCACGACGCCGCTCGCGTTGCCGACCCCGGTGTGCAGCAGCAGCCGCGGCGTCTCCACGCCGCCCGCCGCCAGCACCAGCGCGGCGCACCGCTGCCGCCGCTCGACGCCGCCCGAGCGGTACACGACCGCGGTCACCCGGCCTGCGGCATCCCGTTCGATCCCGTGGACGAATGCGTCCGGGCGCACCTCGGCACCGGCCGCCACCGCGGCGGGGAGGTACGTGTTCGCGGTCGTCGCCTTCGCGCCGAACCGGTCGCCCTGGTGGATGTCGCCGTTGTCGACCGTCGCCGGACGCACACCGAAGTGCGGCTGGTCGCGGTCGCGCGTGAGGATCGCCGCAGGGCCGTCGGTCGCGGTGATGCCGAGCGCGTCGCAGCCGCGGATCATCACGTCGGACGACCCGTTGCGGCGCACCGGGGGATAGGCGTACCGGCGCGACGGATCCCACGGGTAGTGCGCGGGGCCGCTCACCCCGATGTCGGACTCCACCCGCTCGATGTAGCGGATCAACTCCGCATGATCGATCGGCCAATCCCGGCCCTCGCCGGTCTCCGAACGAAGCCGCAGGTCGCGGGCATCGGGCCGCGGCGTGAACGCACCCCAGTGCAGCGTGCTGCCGCCGACCCCGTAGCCGCTGTTGTTCGGCCCGAACGCCGTCGGATCGGCGCCGCCGCTCAGCCGGTCCGACATCCAGTTGATCTTGGTGGAATCCAGCTCGTCGGGCGTGAACTCGGCGGGCGCGAAGTCCGGCCCCGCCTCGAGCGCCACGACCCGCAGCCCCGCCTGCGCCAGCCGTGCGAGCAGCGGAGCACCGCCGGCGCCCGTGCCCACCACGACCACGTCGACGACCTCGTCGGCCGCGAATCGCTGCATGCCGGGGGCGTCGGTCACCCGGCGACGATCGCCGCTCATGCCGCCCCCTCCCCGAGCTCGGCCGGTTCCCACGCCTCGCGTCTGCCGGCGGAGATCTCCGACCACCCCACGGGTTGCGGACCCGTCCCGCCGATCGCGAACGCGTCGAACCCGATCCGTGCGAGCGATGCCGGGTGCGACAGCCACATCCGCAGCATGTCGTTGCGCGCATCCTCGAACCACGAGCGGATGCCGTCGGCCCCCAGACCCGCCGCGGGCATCCCGTCGGTCATGAGCCGAGTGATCAACGCGCGCTGCTCGGCGGCGTCGCTCGGCCACACCTCGGCGATCGCGTCGAGCCCGCGCGCGTACGCGACGGTGTCGACGGGGGAGCCCGCCGGACGCCAGCCGTCGCCGCCGCCGTCGGCGAGCATGTCGTCGATCCGCGCGGCCAGGTCGACGGCGGCGCCGTGCTGCGGGACGATCCGTGCGGCGAGCTCGCGCAAGGTCCCGACCTGCGCGTCGGTGAGGGCGCGCGGCACGCGACGCGGATCATCCGCGATCGCGCGGTGCGCGAGCGTCCGCCGCACCGCGACGTCGACCCGCGATGACGCGATCACCCGACCCCATTCCGCGGGGACCGTCGGCGCCGTGGTGCGGATCGCGTCCCAGAGCTCGGCGAGCACGGCGGCGACCCGCTCGGGAGCCTCGTACGGCAGCAGGTGGCCGACCCCCGGCATCCGCTCGACCCGCGCCCGGGGGTAGACGTCGGCGATCAGCCCGGGCTGCGCATCGGCGCCGAGCGCGTCGTCCTCCGTCCCCGCCAGGACGACCACGGGCAGATCCAGCACGCCCACGAGCCCGGTCGCGTCCTCGAGGCTTCCCGCGGTGAGCCAGTCGCGCCAAGCGGATGCCGGCTGTCGCACGACCGCGTCGACGGCGGCCTCGTGCACCTCGGGGGCGAGCGGGGCGGCGACGTTCGCGGCGACGAAAGCCGCGGCATCCTCGCGCGACAGGTGCGCGCCCTGCGCCGTCGCGAGCATCTCGGCGCGCTTGTCGTCGGGCATCGGCTCGGGCGTCGGGGGAGAGGGGGCGAGCAGCACGGCGCCCGCGAGCCCGAACACCGGCTCGGTGCCCGCGAGCACGCGGACCATCACGCGCGCGGCGACCTTGCCGCCGAGGCTGTGCCCGCACACGAGGAACGGGCCGCCGTCGGACGCGGCCGCGATCCGCTCGAGCGCCGTGTCGGCCAGGTCGTCCACCGACGCCGCCCGTCCGCGATCCAGCAGGTCGATCCCGACGATGCGCAGACGCGGGTCGGCGGCGGCGATGATCGCGTCGGCAGCGGCGGCATCCAACCCCAACCCGGGCAGGAAGAAGACGGTGCACTCGGGGGAGGGGGAGGGGGCGCTCGGCACGGCCTCACTCTAGGAACGGCGCCCACCTCTGCAGAACGCTTGCGCCCGGGGCGGGCACCTGCGATCATCCCGGCGCCCCCCCGCTTACACCAGAAGCCGTCGCTGGCAAGGGGGCGAGCGGATGCCGCATCCCGACCTACGGTGGCGCGATGACCGATCAGTACACGTTCGACAATCCCGTCACCCGGTACCCGCGTGTCGAGCCGCCCCTGCAGCACCAGCCCGAGCCGGGCGTGCAGGCGCGGATGACGCCGGTGCCCGACCTCGGCGAGTCGACGTACCGCGGTTCGGAGCGGCTGCGCGGGCGCCGGGCGCTCGTCACGGGCGGCGACTCGGGCATCGGGGCGGCGGCGGCGATCGCGTTCGCGCGCGAGGGTGCCGACGTCGTCATCGTGCACCTGCCCGACGAGCAGGAGGATGCCGACCACGTCCTGCAGGTCATCGCCGACGCGGGCGTCCGCGGTCACGCGATCGTCGCCGACATCAGTGACCGTGAGCAGTGCCGTGAACTCGTGGCCGAGGCCGCGGAGTTCCTCGGCGGCATCGACATCCTCGTCAGCAACGCGGGCAAGCAGGTCGCGGTCGAGCGGGTCGAGGACCTCTCCGACGAGCAGTTCAGCGGGACGTTCGAGACCAACGTCTTCGCCTTCTTCTGGATCGTCAAGGCCGCCCTCGTTCACATGCCTCCCGGGGCATCCATCATCAGCACCGCATCGCTCGAGGCGTACAACCCCGCGCCCGACCGCCTCGACTACGCCGCGTCGAAGGCCGCGGTCAACAACCTGTCGAAGGGTCTCGCACAGCAGTTGGCGCCCCGCGGCATCCGGGTCAACGTGGTCGCTCCCGGCCCGGTGTGGTCGGCGCTGCAGGTCAGCGACGGAGTCTCGGACGAGCAGATGCGGGCGTTCGACGAGGAGAACGAGTACAAGCGCGCCGGACAGCCCGCCGAGGTCGCACCGGCGTTCGTCTTCCTCGCGTCGGCGGAGTCCAGCTACGTCTCGGGCGAGACGCTCAACGTCAACGGCGGCATGGTCACGCCCTGACGGTCAGGCCGTCGGAGCGTTCCAGCTGAGCGACTCGATGTAGCGCAGCAGCACACCCTCGCGCAGGGCCCACGGCGACACCTCGAGCTCGTCGACCTGCAGCGCCGTCATCGCGGTGTGCAGCACGACCGCGCCGGCGACGATCTGGAAGGTGCGGTCCGCCGTGATCCCCGGCAGCTCCTGCCGAGCGGATGCCGGGATCCGCGCCAACCGCGGGATCCACGACCCGAGCGCCCCGCGCGGCAGCACCATCCGCTCTGTCCCCGCCCACCCCGGCGCGGGGTAGCCGACGAGCCGATGCCGAGGACTCCGAGGCGCGCGATCCGGGGCTAGCGGGTGACGGAGAGCGAGAGTTTCGGCTTGGCGGGCGGCTGCGGCGCGCTGAGGATGACACCGACGTCGACGCGCCCGCCGATGTTCAGGTTCTCGAGACCCCAGTCGGTCCCGCGGCACGTGACGCGCGCGGATGAGGAGCCGGCCCCGGCGACGGAGCACGACATGCCCCAGGCGTTGTTGATCGCGCTCGCTCCCGGCGATGCCCAGGACGCCGTCCACGAGCGCACCTTCCCGCTGGACGGCGGGAACACCGAGAGGCCGACCTGATACTGGCCCTGCCACGCGCTCGTCACGGTGAGCGTAGCCGACACCCCGTTCGACGAGGCGCTCGACGTGCCACCCACGGCGGGCGGCTGCGACGGCTGCGGCTGCGGCTGCGGCTGCGACCCGGGAGCCGGTGCCGCCGGGTACGGCACCTTCTTCGGCGTCAGGATCGGCTTCAGCGCCGCGAGCTTCGTCTTCTCGCGCGTGTACCAGTCGTCCTTCAGCAGGCCGCCGGTGTCACCGCTGTTCGGGTTGAACGACCAGTACCCCCAGCTCATGCGCCGATCCTTCAGATAGGCGACGAGCTTCTTCATCCACGCTTTGTCGGACGCGCTCTGCAGCTTCGTCCCGAACTCGCCGACGAAGACCGGTGCGATGTTCTTCCGCGAGATGTAGCCCCACTGCTTGTCCCACACCGAGGTGAGGTTCGCGGGGTAGTTCTTCGCGGAGAACCAGGTCTGATCGAACACCGAGGCGGGGTACTCATGCGGCGAGTAGACGACCCGGTTCTTCACCTTCAAGGTGACCGGCTTCGTCTTCACGCCGGTCAGGTTGCCGCCCCACCAGGAGTTGCTGCCGTCGGCGCCGTACTGGACGCCCTCGACGATCATGAGCAGCTTCGGGTTGACGGTGTGGATGGCATTGCCCGCCCGCATCGCCGCGGCGCGCCAGTCGCGCGAACGCACGCCGCACCCCCAGCACGCGGTCCCGCTCGGCTCGTTGTGCAGATCGAACCCGAAGACCGTCGGCTCGCCCTTGTAGCGCTTCGCGAGCGCCTTCCAATCCGAGATCCATTTCGCTTCGGAGTAGCGCGCGGTGTACCAGAGCGCGGACTGCGCGTCCGAGCCCGGGCGGTGCCGGTCGAGGATCACGCGCAGCTTGTACTTCCGGGCCGTCGCGACGACGGCATCCATCACCTTCAGCGTCGAGGCGCCCGCGAGCTTCGGGTTGAGGGCGAGGTTCACCGACCCGACGGACTTCTTCGCCAGGCACTCGTTCGAGAACGGGACACGCACGGTGTTGAATCCCATCCCGGCGATCTGGGCCATTCCCTGATCGAGGGAGATCGACCACAGTCCGTGGGGCGCGCAGGTCTCGGTCTCCATGCCGAACCACGATGTCGCGCGAATCGTGAACGTCTTGCCGGTCGAGACGTACTGGATCTTGTTGCCGTTGGTCTTCAGCCACGACAGGGGGGCCGTCGCGGCATCCGCCGTCGTCGGTGTCGCGGCGATGCCGAGGGATGCCGCGAGCACGAGCGCGGTCGCAACCGCCAGCACGCGTCGGAACATACGAAAACCCCCGTCGAGAGCAGCAGAATCGCCGCGTGGGAACACCGGATCTCAGGGTACGGCACGCGGACGCGCACGCGCGCGCGTAGGGGGCGTCGCAGGCCCGACTAGAGTTGCCGCAATGTCCCCCGACGAAGCGCCGACGACGAACGATTCGTTGTACCGCGAAATCCCCCGTGCCGAATGGGCGCGGATGGCCGCCGGCATGGAGCAGCCCCTCACCGAGACCGAGGTCGTGCAGCTGCGCGGCATCGGCGACCGCCTCGACATCACCGAGGTGCGCGAGGTCTACCTGCCGCTGAGCCGGCTGCTGTCCCTGTACGCCTCGGCGACCAAACGGCTCGGCGCCGACACGGCGGAGTTCGTCGGCGAGAACGACGCCACGACGCCGTTCATCGTCGCCGTGGCGGGATCGGTCGCGGTCGGCAAGTCGACGGTCGCCCGACTGCTCCGCGAGCTGATGAGCCGCTGGCCGGGTACCCCGCGGGTCGAGCTGGTGACGACCGACGGCTTCCTCTACCCCAACGCCGAGCTCGAACGCCGCGGGATCATGGACCGCAAGGGCTTCCCCGAGTCGTACGACCGCCGCGCGCTGGTCGACTTCCTCCTCGCGGTGAAGTCCGGCGAGGCCGAGGTCAAGGCGCCGTACTACTCCCACATGCGGTACGACATCATCCCCGACGCCCAGGTCACGGTGCGGCGGCCGGACGTCATCATCGTCGAGGGGTTGAACGTGCTCGCCCCGGCACCGAATCCCCACGACATCGCCGTCAGCGAGCTATTCGACTTCTCGGTCTACGTCGACGCCGACCACGACCACATCGCCCAGTGGTACGTGAACCGGTTCCTCGCCCTCCGCGAGGCGGCCTTCTCCAACCCGAACTCGTTCTTCAAGGTCTTCGCCGACATCTCCGACGACGAGGCGGTGAGGCGCGCCCTCGGCTACTGGAACGAGATCAACCTCCCCAACCTGGTCGAGAACGTCGAACCCACCCGTCACCGTGCGAAGCTCATCCTCCGCAAGGCCTCGGATCACACCGTCGAGACGGTGCGCCTGCGCAAGCTCTGACTCAGGCGCGCCGCATCCGGCGCCACAGGGCGAGTACCAGCATCCCGATACTCGCTCCGGTCACGTTCGCGACGATGTCGAGCACGCTCGGCACCCGGTGGCTGAGCAGCAGCGCCTGCCCGCACTCGATCGTGACGGTCGCGACCAGGGCGATCGGCAGCACGAGTTCGAGCGAGCGGCGCAGGATCAGTGGCAGCAGCACCCCGAACGGCACGAACAGGGCGACGTTGGCCGCGAACTCGACGCGCGGACGCGTGATCGCGGGCAGGCGCCGCGAGAGCACGTCGATCAGCGGGGCGATACCGGCGTCGACGGGCGTCGGCCAGAACGCGATGACCGCGAGCAGCAGCAGGTACCCCGCCAGGACGAGCACGGGGACGGATGCCGGCGGTCGCCGCGCCCGCGCGGGAAGCGGCGGGCGGGGCGGCGTCCCCGGCGGCAGCGGGGGCGGGGTGTCGGGCATCGGTCCTCCTCGGGGGTGACGCGACGCTGCGACGTGAGCGCGAGTCTACGGCCCGGCACCGCCGCCCGCGCCCGTCACCGCGCCGGGTAGTACCCGAACACCTGCGTGTAATAGGGGAGGCCCTTCGACGAGCACGCGACGCCGATCCCGATGCGGTTGTACGAACCCAGGATGTTGGCGCGGTGACCCGTCGACCCCATCCACGCGGCGGTCACCTTCTGTGGGGTGTACCCGAAGGCGACGTTCTCGCCCGCGCGAGTCCATCCCTTCGGGATCTGCGAGGCGTAGGACGGGTTGTGGCTCATCCGGTTGGCGGCGGCCTGCGTGCCGGACCAGTTCACCGCGACGGTCGACATCGCCGAGTTCAGCGACAGGGCGGACTTGCCCTTCGCCTTCCGGGCGGCGTTCACGTCGGCGAGGATCCGCTTCTGCACAGCGGACTGGGTCGTTCCGGTGCAGGACGTCGACACCGCAGCGGATGCGGCACCGGCGGGCAGGACCGAGAGGGCGAGTGCGAGGGCGGCGGTGAGGGCGAGCGCCGACCGTCGTCGGACGCGAGGGGATGCGGACATCGGGGAACTCCATCGTGTGGGGGCACGGTCGCGCCGGGGACGCGGAAGTCCATAGGTACCAAACGCATGTTTCGGGCACCACCTCTTGCCGTTGCCGACGGCGACGCGCCCGGCGCCTCGCCGGGGGCGGAGTCCCAGCCGCCCGCACTTAGCATGGAGCGCATGTGTGGAATCGTCGGTTACGTGGGGCCTCGGGACAGCCAGGCCATCCTCCTCGCGGGTCTCGCCCGTCTCGAGTACCGCGGCTACGACTCCGCGGGCATCGCCGTCATCGACCGCGAGGGCGACCTCGACATGCGCAAGCGCGCCGGCAAGCTCCAGGTGCTCCGCGACGACCTGACCGCGCACCCGATGGCCGACGGCACGACGGGCATCGGCCACACGCGGTGGGCCACCCACGGCGGACCGACCGACGTCAACGCGCACCCGCACCTCGCCGACGACGGCAAGCTCGCCGTCATCCACAACGGCATCATCGAGAACTTCGCCGAGCTCAAGGCCGAGCTCCTCGCCGAGGGTTACACGTTCCGCAGCGAGACCGACACCGAGGTCGCCGCCGTCCTGCTCGGGCGGGAGTTCGCGGCATCCCACGATCTGGTCGCCGCCTTCCGCGCCGTCGTCGCCCGCCTCGAGGGGGCGTTCACGCTGCTCGCGATGCACCAGGACCAGCCGGGCCTCGTCGTCGGCGCGCGTCGCAACTCGCCGCTGGTGATCGGGCTCGGCGAGGGGGAGAACTTCCTCGGCTCCGACGTCGCCGCCTTCGTCGAGCACACCCGCAACGCCCTCGCGATCGGGCAGGACCAGATCGTCGCCATCACGCCGCAGGGCGTCGAGGTCACCGACTTCGCCGGGGGCACCGTCGAGGTCGAGCCGTTCGAGGTCGTCTGGGACGCGTCCGCCGCCGAGAAGGGCGGCTGGTCGTCGTTCATGGCCAAGGAGGTCTCGGAGGAGCCCGAAGCCGTCGCGAACACGCTCCGCGGCCGACTGCACGAGGGTGCGGTCGTCATCCCCGAGCTCGACGGCCTCGACGACCTGTTCCTCGGCATCAACCGCGTCATCGTCGTCGCCTGCGGCACCGCCGCGTACGCCGGCATGGTCGGCAAGTACGCGCTCGAGCAGTGGACGCGCGTGCCCGTCGACGTCGAGCTCGCGCACGAGTTCCGCTACCGCGACCCCGTCATCGGCCCCGACACCCTCGTCGTCTCGATCTCGCAGTCGGGCGAGACGATGGACACCCTCATGGCCGTCAAGTACGCCCGCGAGCAGGGCGCGAAGACCCTGTCGATCTGCAACACGCAGGGCGCGACGATCCCGCGCGAGTCCGACGCGATCGTCTACACGCACGCCGGTCCTGAGGTCGCCGTCGCCTCGACGAAGGCGTTCGTCGCCCAGATCACCGCCCTCTACCTGCTGGCCCTCCACATCGGGCGCGTCCGTGGGTCGCTGGCGACGGAGGTCGCCCGCGACGCCGTCGCCCAGCTCGAGGCCGTCCCGGCCGGCATCGCACGGGTCCTCGAGACCGAGCAGGAGCACATCGAGCAGTTCGCGCGGTGGATGGGCGACACCCAGTCGGTGCTCTTCCTCGGCCGTCACGTTGGGTACCCGATCGCCCTCGAGGGTGCACTGAAGCTCAAGGAGCTCGCCTACATCCACGCCGAGGGGTTCGCGGCCGGCGAGCTCAAGCACGGCCCGATCGCGCTCATCGAGCCCGGTCAGGCGGTGTTCGTCATCGTCCCGTCGCCGCGGGCCTCGCGTGAGCTGCACAAGAAGGTCGTCTCGAACATCCAGGAGATCCGTGCCCGCGGCGCTCGTGTGATCGCCGTCGCCGAAGAGGGGGATGCCGCCGTCCTCCCGTTCGCCGACGAGGTGCTCCGCATCCCGCTCGCCGGTCCGCTGTTCGAGCCGCTGCTCGCGGTCGTGCCGCTCCACATCTTCGCGATGGGTCTCGCCACGGCGAAGGGCCTCGACGTCGATCAGCCGCGCAACCTCGCGAAGTCGGTCACCGTCGAGTGAGTCAGGCCGGGTTCCGTCCCGGCCCGAACGACGCGTTCCGCGCCTCGTCGACCCAGGCGCGCAGCTGCCACGGCGCGAACCGGAACAGTCGCGCGACGTCCGCCTGCGCATAGCCCGCCTCGAGCACGGCCGCGACCGCGAACTCCTGCATCGACCCGAAATCCCGGCCGGCGAGCGGACCGGTGCGGAGGTCCCGGAAGCTCCGCGGCGTCGCCGGTCCCGCGGGAGCGCGGGGCGTCGCGGCCGGGGCCGGTGACCCCTCGTAGGGCACCGAGATGACGTAGCCCGGAACGGGACCGGCCGCCGGCGTCGGTTCCGGTTCCGGCGTCTGCTGCCGGGTCGGCGCATACGGCGCGTACGGCCACGGCTGCGGGGGCGCCGCCGGCGCGGCATCCGGCTCCCACACCTCCGGCATCTCGAGCGGCTCGTAGCCCGGCGGCGGCGCGGCCAGGAGGTGCGCGTCGGGCCAGAGGAGCGAATGGTCCTCGGGGGCGACGCGGTCGTCGGGCGTGTACGCGGGCGCGTCGGTGTGCGCAGGCGGAGGTGATCCGGCCTGTGAGGCGCCTTCTGCAGAGGTGCTCATCGTGACGTCCTCTTCGGGTGAGGTGATGTCAGAACTCGGAAGTGATGGTGCGGTTGCGCTCACGATAGCGACAGGTTCCCTCGGCGTCACGTGTCGGACCCGGCCCGCCCACACGATCCGCACGCGCGACGACACGGCGGCGAAAAAAGATCGTGACCGGAATCTGGTAGACACGACCGGGGCGTCGACGACACGGCGTTCGTTGTGGAGGGACTTTTTCAATGCGACTTTCTGTCATCGGATGCGGCTACCTGGGCGCCGTGCACGCCGCGGCCATGGCCTCGATCGGCCACGAGGTGGTCGGCATCGACGTGGATGAGCGCAAGATCGCGTCGCTCGCCGCGGGGGAGGCGCCGTTCTTCGAGCCCGGCCTGTCCGAGATCCTCTCCGAGGGCATCGCCTCCGGTCGACTGTCCTTCTCGACCGACTTCGCCGCCGCCGCGGGCGCGGCCGTCCACTTCGTCGGTGTCGGCACGCCCCAGGTCAAGGGCGGCTACGCGGCCGACCTGACCTACGTCAACGCGGCCGTCGACGCGCTCCTCCCGCACCTGTCCGAGGGCGACATCGTCGCGGGCAAGTCGACGGTTCCGGTGGGCACCGCTGCATCCCTCGCTCCCCGCGTCAGCGCGACGGGCGCGACCCTCGTCTGGAACCCCGAGTTCCTGCGCGAGGGGTTCGCCGTGCAGGACACGATCGACCCCGACCGCCTCGTCGCCGGTGTCCCCGCAGGTGACGAGGGCGAGCGCGCCACCCAGGTGCTCCGCGAGGTCTACCACCCGTCGATCGCGAAGGGCACGCCCTTCATCGTGACCGACTACGCGACCGCCGAACTCGTGAAGGTGTCGGCCAACGCGTTCCTCGCGACGAAGATCAGCTTCATCAACGCGATGGCCGAGATCGCCGAGGTCGCCGGTGCCGACGTCACGATGCTGGCCGACGCGATCGGCCACGACGCCCGCATCGGTCGCCGCTTCCTCGGTGCCGGCATCGGCTTCGGCGGCGGCTGCCTGCCGAAGGACATCCGCGCCTTCTCCGCGCGCGCCGCGGAGCTCGGCCGCGGCGAATCGGTCGCGTTCCTCCGCGAAGTGGACGAGATCAACATGCGTCGCCGCGAGCGCGCCGTCCAGCTCGTCCAGGAGGGCCTCGGCGGCGAGCTCCACGGCAAGAAGGTCACGGTGCTCGGCGCCGCCTTCAAGCCGCACTCCGACGACATCCGTGACTCCCCGGGTCTCGACGTTGCCGTCCGGCTGCATGGGCTCGGCGCGAACGTCACGCTCACCGACCCCGAGGCCATCGAGAACGCCCGCCGTCAGCACCCGCAGCTCACCTACGTCGCCGACCGCGACGAGGCGCTGACCGGCGCCGACGCCGTCATCCTCGTCACCGAGTGGGACGAGTACCGTCGCGAGCTCGCCCCCGAGCATGCGGCATCCCTCGCCACCGGCCGCGTCGTCGTCGACGGCCGCAACGCCCTCGACCCCGCCGCGTGGCGCGCCGCCGGCTGGACGTACTACGGGATGGGTCGCCCCTGACCGATGCGCTGCGCTCCGGCGGGTGGTGTCACTGCCCGCCGGAAATCGCCGCGCCCGCCGCCATCAGGAGCAGCGCCGTCGCGTTGTAGACGATGTGCGCGAACACGGCCCCCCAGACGCGACCGGTCAGGATGACGAGGGTCGCGCAGACGAGGCCGACGGCGCCCACAGAGAGGGACTCGCCGAGCGGCAGCGAGCCGTCGACGACGTGGATGAGGATGAAGCTCGCCGTCGAGACGAGGACCGCCGCGACCGCCGCCGCCGCGCGACCCGCGGTGCGACGGAGCAGCCCGTACATCGCGACGAGGATGACGGTGCGGAAGAAGAACTCCTCGACCACCGGGCCGACGAGCCCCGACGGGATCGCCTCGGTCAGCAGCCACGACGAGGTGAGGTTCGCGGACGGGAACGGGCGGGCCGCGGCATCCGACACCCATCCCTCGATCACCCGCAGGCCGAGGCCCAGAGCGAGTCCGTAGATCAGGTCCGCGCCGCGCACGCGCAGCAGCCCGGCCGGGCGTCCTCGGCGGAACGCCACCACGACGGGGACCAGCATCCCGACCCACAGGACCGCCGTCGAGACCAGCGGCGCCGACGGCGACCGCCACAGCAGCTGCACGAGCGAGCCGGCGAAGATCGCCGCGCCCAGGCTGAGCAGCGCGATGACCAGCAGGCTGCCGTTCCAGGGGCGCACCCCGGTGCCGCCGAGGCGCCAGTCGGTGCGACGCCGGCGACGGCCGCGGCGGCGCCGCTCGTCGCCGTCGGGGCGGTGCTCGGGCTCGGCGATCGGGGTCTCCGCCTCCGCCGCGGGGGACGAGGGGCCGTCGCTAAGCTGATCCTGCACGGGCCTACCGTATCGGGTGCCCGTCCGCGTCCCACCCCCGCGCCACCGTCCCGCCGAGCACCGAGGGGGCGACTCCGGCGAGGGCGAGTCGCGGCATCCGTCTCGAAGGGCCCCGCGTGATCCACATCCTCACCGTCTGCACGGGCAACATCTGCCGCTCGCCGCTCGCTGCGCTCGTCCTCGAGCAGCGCCTCGCGGACCTCGGCGTGGTGGCGACGAGCGCGGGCATCCGCGCACGCGAGGGGGTGCGGATGCCGGTTGAAGCCGCCGAGCTCGCGATCGCCCGCGGTGTGCCCGCCGACCGGATCGCGGCCCACGGATCGCGGTACCTGACCGAGGCCATCCTGCGGGGACCCGACCTGGTGCTCGCCATGGACCGCGACCACCGGCGTGCGGTGGTCGAGCTCGCCCCGGGTCAGCTGCGGACCGCGTTCACGATCCGCGAGTTCGAGCGGCTCGCCGCGGCGACCCCCGACGAGGCGCTGCGGGCCGGTGCCGTCGGCGCGGAGCCGCGGGACCGCCTGCGCGGCGCGCTCGCCGTCCTGTCGGGGCAGCGCGGTCTCGTGCTCCCGCCCGCGGATCTCGCCGACGACGACGTGGTCGACCCGTACGGCCGCTCCCGCGAGACCTACGCACGCTCCGACGCGCAGCTCTCGCCCGGTCTCGACGCCGTCGAGCGCGTCGTCCGCCTCGCCGTCGGCTGATCCCGTCGACCGATCCCGGCGACCGATCCCGGCGGCTGATCCCGGCGGCGGCAACATCCGCGGAGAAATCGGTGCCACGGAGCGACTCCGGGCGGAAAGTCCGCCCTTCTCCTCGCACACTGGCGCCGGATCTCCGAAGTACGTGCTGGCCGCGCCGTGCGAACGTCCTGCCGCGCACCCCGGATATCCTGATCTGATGCCGTAGAGCGCGGCGAGGGGGAGGCGGCATGATCATCGGCATCGGCGTCGACCTCGTCGACATCCCGCGCTTCGAGGCGTCGATCGCCCGCACCCCGAAACTCATGCAGCGCCTGTTCACGCCCGCCGAGCAGGCCCTCAAGCCGCATTCGCTCGCCGCCCGCTACGCGGCGAAGGAGGCGCTCATCAAGGCGCTCGGCGGCTCGGACGGCGTGCACTGGACCGACATCGAGGTGGCCTCCGAACCTTCGGGTCGCCCCGTCTTCGCGTTGTCGGGCGAGACCGCCGTCACCGTCGCCGACCGCGGCATCACGAGCGTGCACCTGTCGCTCTCGCACGACGCGGGACTCGCGACTGCCTACGTCGTCGCGGAGGCGGGATCGTGACCCGGATGCCGGAGGGCGTCGCGCGGGAAGCGGTCATCGACGTCGGCGCGATCGAGCACAACGTACGGCACCTCGCGCGGGTGACCGCGTCGGAGGTCATCGCCGTCGTGAAGGCCGACGGGTACGGTCACGGAGCCGTCCGCTCGGCGCGTGCGGCCCTCGCCGGCGGTGCGGCGCGCCTGGCGGTCGCCGACGTCGGCGAAGCGCTCGAGCTGCGCGCCGCGGGCATCGACGCCCCTGTGCTCGCCTGGTTGCACGCCCCGGGCGCGGATTTCGCCGAGGCCGCCGCCGCCCGCATCGAGCTCGGCGTGTCGAGCCTCGAGCAGGTCCGCGCCGCCGCAGCGGCCGGGTCGCGGGAGCGGCCCGTCACGGTGCAGCTCAAGGTCGAGACGGGGCTCGGCCGCAACGGCATCGCCCCCGCCGACTACGGCGCCGTGTTCGCCGAGGCGGCGGCCCTCGAGGAGGCCGGTGTCATCCGGGTCCTGGGCCTGTTCAGTCACCTCTCCAACACGTCCGCCGCCGACGACCGCACGGCGCTGTCGCGCTTCACGGTCGCCCAGGCGGCGGCCGAAGCGGCGGGTCTCCGTCCGCCGTTGCGTCACATCGCGGCATCCCACGCCGCCCTCGACCTGCCCGAGGCGCGCCTGGGTTGCGTCCGTCTCGGTGTCGCGATCTACGGGCTGTCGCCGTTCGCCGACCGGTCGTCGGCCGACCTCGGGCTGCGTCCCGCGATGACGCTCCGGGCGGCGGTCGCCGCTGTCCGCCGCGTGCCCGCGGGACAGGGGGTCTCCTACGGCTACCTGCACCGCACGGCCAGCGAGTCGACGCTCGCGCTGATCTCGATGGGGTACGCCGACGGTGTCCCGCGCGCCGCCTCGGGAACCGGCCCCGTCTCGATCGGCGGCCGCACGTTCCCCGTCGCTGGCCGCATCGCGATGGACCAGTTCGTCGTCGACGTCGGTGACGCGCCGGTCGCAGTGGGCGACGAGGCGGTGCTCTTCGGCGACCCGGCGACGGGTGTTCCCGCGGCGACCGACTGGGCCGACGCCGCGGACACCATCAACTACGAGATCGTCACGCGCATCGGCCCGCGCGTGCCGCGACGGGAGGTGCGGTCGTGACCGGGGTGGAGCACTTCGAGGGGCGCCGAGAGGTCGCCTCGCCCGAGGACATGGAGCGTCTCGGCCGCGAGCTGGGCGGCGCCCTGCGCGCCGGCGACCTGCTCGTCCTCACGGGTCCCCTCGGCGCCGGCAAGACGACCCTCACCCGCGGTATCGGCGCGGGCCTGGGGGTCCGCGGCCCGGTGCAGAGCCCCACGTTCGTGATCGCCCGCACCCACCCGTCCGAGGTCGGCGGCCCGGCGCTCGTGCACGTCGACGCCTACCGGCTCGGTTCTCCGGCCGAGCTCGACGACCTGGGCCTCGACCCCGACCGGTCGGTCACCATCGTCGAGTGGGGGCGCGGCATGGTCGACGGCCTCGTCGACACGTGGTGGGAGCTCGAGATCGAGCGCGGCTGGAGCGGCACGGGCGTCGACAACGCCTGCGGCACGACCGGCCCCTACGCCGCCGAGCTCGAGGACGCCGCGCCGCGCATCGTCACCGTCACGCGACGTCCCTGACCGCGGCGGCCGCGTCGCGGCATCCGTCCTCCCGATACCCTTGATCCTGTGATCCTCGGCATCGACACGTCCCTCGGCACGGCCGTCGCCGTCACCGATGTCGATGGTGCGGTGCGCGCCGAGGTCGCCAGTGCCGACCCGCTCGGGCACGCCGAGATCATCGGCTCCCTGCTGCAGCAGGTGATGACGGATGCCGCGCACGGCCCCATCGGCGCGACCGGCACTCCGCAGCCCGTCGCCCTGACCCACGTGGCCGCGGGCATGGGTCCCGGGCCGTTCACGGGGCTGCGGGTCGGGATCGCGGCGGCGCGCGCGTTCGCGCTGGGCCGCGGCATCCCGGTCGTCCCCGTCCGCAGCCACGACGCGGCCGCTCTCGCGGTGCTGCTCGCCGACCCGTTCGCCGAGCTGCCGCGGTTCGCGGTCGTCACCGACGCCCGCCGTCGCGAGTTCGCGTACACCGTCTACGACGGCATCGACGACGACGGACTCCCGCGGCGTGCGACCGACGCCACCCTGACCCCGCGCGACGCCGTCGAAGACGCGCTCGCCGCGCACGGCGCCGAGCGCCGCGACGTGACGGTGATCCCGGGTGCGATGGTCGCGCTCGTCGCGGCGCGCGCAGTCGCGGCGGGCCGGGTCGAGTCCCTCGGCGAGCCGCTCTACCTGCGCGCACCCGACGTCACCCTCCCCGGCGCTCGCAAGAAGGTCGGCTCGTGACCCTCCGCACCGCGACCGCCGCGGACCTCGACGACATCATGCGCCTCGAGCGCGCGTCCTTCCCGACCGACGCGTGGAGCGACGCCCTCATGGCGGGCGAGCTCGCCTCCCCCCACGGCCGGTACGTCGTCGACGTCGAGGCCGGCCGCCTCGTCGGGTACGGCGGTGTGCGCGCCGTGCAGGGCGCAGCGGATGCCGACATCCAGACGATCGCCATCGCCGCCGACGCGCGGGGTCACGGCCGGGGCCGCGCGCTGCTGCGCGAACTGCTCGCGACGGCCCGGTCCCGCGGCGCGCGCGAGGTGTTCCTCGAGGTGCGCGCTGACAATCCCGGAGCCGCCGCCCTCTACCTGTCCGAAGGGTTCGCCGAGGTGGGCCGCCGGCCGCGCTACTACCAGCCCGACGACGTCGACGCGATCGTCATGCAGCTGGACCTCGTCGCCTGGGACGCCCGTCGCACCGCGGCGCCGACCGCCGCCGAAGGATGGTGCTGACATGACGCACGAACCCCTGGTGCTCGGCATCGAGACGAGCTGCGACGAGACCGGCATCGGCATCGTCCGGGGACGCACCCTGCTCTCGAACACGATCGCGAGCTCGATGGACGAGCACGCCCGCTACGGCGGCGTCGTGCCCGAGGTCGCCGCGCGCGCCCACCTCGAGGCGCTGCAGCCGGCGATCGAGGCGGCGCTCGCCGAGGCGCAGGTCTCGCTCGACGACCTCGACGCCGTCGCCGTCACGAGCGGGCCGGGTCTCGCCGGCGCCCTCATGGTCGGCGTGGGCGCCGCGAAGGCGCTCGCCGTCAGCCTCGACAAGCCGCTGTACGCCGTGAACCACCTCGTGGGGCACATCGCCGCGGACATCCTCACCGGTGACGAGGTCGAGTACCCGACCGTCGCGCTCCTCGTCAGCGGCGGGCACACCTCGTTGCTCCTCGTCCGCGACCTCGTCTCCGACGTCGAGCTGCTCGGCGAGACGATGGACGACGCCGCCGGCGAGGCGTTCGACAAGATCGCCCGCATCCTCGGTCTGCCCTATCCCGGCGGCCCCGAGATCGACAAGGCCGCCGCGACGGGCGACCCGCAGGCGATCCGGTTCCCGCGCGGTATGTCGCGTGCGTCCGACATGGCCGAGCACCGCTACGACTTCTCGTTCTCGGGGCTCAAGACCGCCGTCGCGCGCTGGGTCGAGCAGCGCGAGGCGGCCGGTGAGCACGTCTCGGTGCCCGACGTGGCGGCATCCTTCCGCGAAGCGGTCGTCGACGTCCTCGTGACGAAGGCGCTCGACGCCTGCGCGCGTCACGACGTGCCCCGCCTGCTGCTGGGTGGCGGCGTGATCGCGAACAAGCGTCTGCGCGACGTCGCGCTCGAGCGTGCGCAGGCCGCGGGGGTGGCCGTCCGCATCCCGCCCCTCTCGCTCTGCACCGACAACGGGGCGATGATCGCGGCACTGGCGTCCGAGCTCATCATGAGTGGTCGCCCCGCCTCGACCCTCGCGTTCGGCGCCGACTCGACCCTGCCCGTCACGACGATCCAGGTGGAGCCCTCGTCATGAGCGACGAGCGGATGCCGCAGCCCGCCGCACCTGCCGCGGACGAGCCCCCCGCCGCCCCCGCCGTCGAGGCGGCATCCCCCGACGTCGTCCTCGCGCCGACGGACACCGCGCTCCCCGGCGCGCACCGGGGCGGTTTCCGTCGGGAGCTCACGCAGCCGCTGCCCGTCGCGCCGCCACTCGCGGTGCACCCGGATCCCGCCGAGGCCGCCGCGCCCGACGTCCGCTGGATCCCCCCGGCGCCGGTGCTGCCGCGCAGCGCCGGCTGGTCGCTGCTGTTCGGGTCGCTCGCGCTCGTGCTGGCCTGCTTCGTCGGCTGGGGGTTCCCGGTCGGCGTGATCGGCGTCGTCCTCGCGGTCCTCGCGCTGCGACGCCCGTGGGAGAAGCGCGAGACCGCGTTCTGGGGCCTCGGCCTGAGCATCGCCTCGCTCGCCTACAGCGCCGGCTGGCTGTGGTGGGCGGCCTCGCAGGGCGCCCTGTCCGGCTGACTCAGACGCGCTCCGCGAGCACGGCGACCCGCTTCGCGTCCCGCCCCTCGCCGACCCTCGTGAGGATCAGCGTCGCTGAGGCGTCGCCGCGCAGCGTGAGCTTGCGCCGGAACTGCGCCGGGTCGACGTCGACGCCGCGCTTCTTGATCTCGACGGTGCCGACGCCCCTCTCGCGGAGGGCGGCGTTGATCGCGGGCACCTTCATCGGCAGGACCTCCCGCACGCGGAACGACTGCACGAACGGGTTCGTCAGGGCGGCATCCGAGGTCAGGTAGGCGATGCCCTCGGCCACCATCCCCGCCTGCAGGTCCCGGGCGACCTCGCCGATCAGGCGCGCGCGGATGACGGCGCCCTCGGGCTCGTGGAGGAAGGCGCCGAGCTCGCGGACCGGCTCGTCGGGCGCGTCGGCGGCCGCCGTCAGTTCCGCCGCGGCCCCGCCCCGCATCACGAGCGCCGAGCGTGCAACGCCGTCGCGACGCAGGGCGCCCGACCACAGCACGAGCTCGACGGTCGAACCGTCGACGCTGATCCACTGCGCCTCGACGTCGTCGGGGAGCAGGCTGCGATCGAGGCCCGGTCCGAGTTTGATGCCCACCGGCATCCGCTCTGCGAGGGCGAACGCCCAGTCGAGCGAGGGTGACCAGTCCTCGGGCCGGGTGCGGCTGGTCTCGCTGTGCCCCGCGGTCCGGCGGGCGGGGTCGAGCCAGACCGCGTCCCAGCCGTCCAGGTCGGTCTCCTCGGCGAGGCCCTGCCGCACGGTAACGGCGTCGCCGAACGGCGCGAGGTTGTAGGCGGCGAGGGCGGCCGTCGTCTCGTCGGCGTCGACCGCGAGCACGTCGAGGCCGATGCCCGCGAGTCCCAGGGCGTCGCCGCCGATGCCGCATCCGAGGTCGGCGACGCGGGTGATCCCCGCGGCCCGGAACCGTCCGGCGTGCCGGGCGGCGACCTCGAGGCGGGTCGCCTGCTCGAGTCCCGCGCGGGTGAACAGCATGCGCTCGGCGAACGGACCGAACTTGCCCTCTGCACGCACCCGCAGGTGCGCCTGACCGACGACGGCCGACACGAGATCGGGGGAGTGGCCGGCGGCACGCAGCCGCGAGACGGCGGCCGCGACCTCGGCGGTGGATGCCAGGGGTCCGACCTCGTCGATCATCCGCAGTCCCTGGGGGGTCAGGAGGGCGGTGAGCTCGGCCTTGTCCATCCGGCCAGCCTAGGTCTCCCCGGTCGGATGGTGCGTCGCCGCATCCGTCATCGTGTTGGCACTCGCGTTGCATGAGTGCCAACCGCGCTCTAGACTTTTGTTAGCACTCTCGGTAAGCGAGTGCTGATGAGTCTTGTAGCAGGACCCCACCAGCAAGAAAGAGGTAGACCGTGTCGGTTTCCATCAAGCCGCTCGAAGACCGCATCGTCATCAAGCAGGTCGAGGCCGAGCAGACCACCGCAAGTGGCCTGGTCATCCCTGACACCGCCAAGGAGAAGCCCCAGGAGGGCGAGGTCGTGGCCGTGGGCCCCGGCCGCATCGACGACAACGGCAACCGCGTTCCGCTCGACGTCGCCGTCGGCGACCGCGTCCTGTACAGCAAGTACGGCGGCACCGAGGTCAAGTTCGGCGCCGACGAGTTCCTCGTCCTGTCGGCTCGCGACGTCCTGGCGGTCGTCGTCCGCTGACACGCAGCGACTGCAGCGCAGGGCCCGGATGCTTCGGCATCCGGGCCCTGTCCCGTTGATGGCAGGATCACGGCGATCGGCGGCAGTGCGGATGACGTGCCCGCTGTCATGACCGTCGTAGGCTTGTGCTCATGACACCCGAGCAGGCCGCGCGCGAGAAGTCCCTCGGGGGCGTCTTCGTCTTCTCGGCCTACGTGCTGTGGGGCTTCCTGCCGCTCTACTTCGTCAGCCTCGCCCCGACGACCCCGTGGGAGGTCGTCGGCTGGCGCATCCTGCTGAGCCTCGTCTTCTGCATCGCGCTGCTCGCGATCACCCGCGGCTGGGGGCGGATGCGGGTCATCCTGCGCGATCGTCGCCTCATGCTCTGGACGCTCCTGGCGGGCCTGCTCATCTACGTCAACTGGCAGGTCTTCCTCATCGGGACCCTGACCGGTCACGTCGTCGAGACGAGCCTCGGCTACTTCATCAACCCGATCGCGACCGTGCTCCTCGGCGTCATCGTGCTGAAGGAACGCCTGCGCACCGCGCAGTGGGTCGCGGTCGGCATCGCGGGCGTCGCGGTGGTCGTGATCATTGTCGCGGTCGGCCGCGTGCCCTGGATCGCGCTCGCCCTCGCGGCGAGCTTCGCGACGTACGGTCTCGTCAAGAAGAAGATCGGACCGTCGGTGGATGCCGTGAGCGGCCTCACCCTCGAGTCCTTCTGGCTCGTGCCGATCGCCGTCCTCCAGCTCGTCCTCGTCGGCGTCACCTCCGGACTGACGATGGGCCGCGAGGGGACCGGGCACACCGTCCTGCTCCTGCTGGCGGGGGCCGTCACCGCCGTCCCACTCCTGTTCTTCTCCGCCGGCGCCCGCCGCACCACGCTGACCGTGGTCGGCATCCTGCAGTTCATCGCGCCGATCATGCAGTTCCTCACCGGGGTGCTCATCCTCGGCGAGCCGATGCCCTTCGAGCGCTGGATCGGATTCGGCCTCGTCTGGGTCGCCGTCGCGGTCTTCACGGTGGACTCGCTCCTGTCGTCCCGGCGCAACCGGACCCGCGCCGAAGCGCTGGTGCCCGACCCCGTCTGACCGCGCTTTCCGAGACCGTTATGGGAGCGTGCCCACCTCGTTACACATCGTTAACGAACGGCAACATTGGGGAGACGAGCGCGCCGCTAGGTTGATCACACCGGGCTGGTCCCGAACTGACCCGTGTCACCACAGCAAGGAGCACAATGAGCGTTCTCTCCCGTTCGCGTTCCGCAAAGGTCATGGGCGCCATCGCCCTGGTCGGCGCGAGCGCATTGGTCCTGGCCGGCTGCGCCGGATCCTCGACCCCCACAGCGTCCGGCGGCGCGTCCAACGAGCCGGCCGGTTTCGAGTTCCCGGTCAACTGCGACGAGGCCGAACCGGCCTCGTACACCCCGGAGTACACCTCCACGTCGGAGGGCCCCGCCACCGACCTCGAGTTCACCATCGGCACCGCGTTGCCTGTCACCGGAAACCTCGCCTTCCTCGGCCCGCCTGAGATCGCCGGCACTGAATTCGCTGCCGCTGAGGTCAACGAAGCGGCGAAGGGTGTGACCATCAACCTCGTCCAGGGCGACTCGGGCGACACCGACAACAAGGCCTACGAGACCGAGATCCCCCGTCTGCTGAACGCGGGCGCCACGGCGATCATCGGCGCGGCGTCCTCCGGCACGTCGCTGCAGTTCATCGATCAGGTCATCGCCGCCGACGCGATCCAGTTCTCGCCCGCCAACACCTCGGCCGCCTTCACGGGTTACGAGGACAAGGGTCTCTACTGGCGCACCGCTCCTTCCGACGTCCTGCAGGGCGAGGTGCTCGGCAACCTCATCGCGGGCGACGGCGCCGAGACGCTCGGCATGATCATCCTCAACGACTCGTACGGAACGGGTCTCGCCTGCTTCACGAAGGCCGCCTTCGAGAACGCCGGCGGCGAGGTGGTCTCCGCGTCGCTGTACAACACGGGTGACACCAACTTCTCGGCTCAGGTCGAGGACGTCCTCGCGGCTGACCCCGACGCCATCGCGCTGATCACGTTCGAAGAGGTGAAGACGATCATCCCCGAGCTCGTGGGTGCCGACTTCCCGAAGGACAAGATGTACCTCGTGGACGGCAACCTCTCGAACTTCGGCGACGAATTCGAGGCCGGCACCCTGACGGGCGCCAAGGGAACCTACCCCGCCGTCGACCCCGACAGCATCGCCACGTTCCGCGAGGATCTCAACGCGTTCTGGACGGGCGAGGGCAACGAGGAGCTCAAGGACTACACCTACGGTCCCGAGTCCTACGACGCGGTCATCCTCCTCGCACTCGCTGCCCTCGAGGCCGGCTCCAGCGAGGGCCCGGACGTCGCTGCGCACTTGCAGCAGGTGTCCGGCGGCTCGGGTGACGGCACGAAGTGCACCACCTATGCGGAGTGCGCCGACATCATCAACGCCGGTGAGGTCGCCGACTACGACGGTGTCTCGGGCCCCATCACCTTCAACGAGGTGGGCGACCCGACGGAGGCATCCATCGGTGTCTTCCAGTACGGCGAGGACAACAACTACTCGTTCCTCAACGTCGGCTGATTCGACGATCACAGAACGGCCCCGGTCCTCGGACCGGGGCCGTTCTCTGTGCACCCGACGCGCCGTCACCTGCAGCGACGGGCCGGTGCTTGGCGCATCGCGACAGGGGAGCGGATGCCGCCCGTCGACGACGTCCGCCGGCGGCATTCCGTGCGCACATGACGACGCCCCCGACCGAAAGGCGGGGGCGTCGAAGGGTCCTTCGGGAGGTCAGGTGCCGAGCGTCCCCAGGTAGAGGCCGATGACCTTCGGATCGTTGAGCAGCTCGCGGCCGGTGCCCGTGTAGGCGTCACGGCCCTGATCGAGGACGTAGCCCCGGTCGCAGATCTGCAGGCACCGGCGCGCGTTCTGCTCGACCATGATGGTCGTCACGCCGGCTTTGTTGATCTCCGAGACGCGGAGGAACGCCTCGTCCTGGCGGGACGGCGACAGACCGGCCGACGGCTCGTCCAGCAGGAGGACGTAGGGGTCCATCATCAGTGCGCGACCCATGGCGACCATCTGCCGCTCGCCGCCCGAGAGCGAACCGGCCCGTTGCTGCAGACGCTTGGCGAGGTCGGGGAAGATCGACGTCACGAAGTCGATGCGTTCGTTGACGACCTTCGGCCGCTGATACGCACCCATCTGCAGGTTCTCAGCGATCGACAGGCTCGGGAAGACGTTGTTCGTCTGCGGGACGAACCCGACGCCCTTCGCCACCAGCTTGTTCGCCCGCAGGCCCGTGATCTCCTCGCCATTGAGCACGACGGCACCGGAGCGGACCTTCACCTGTCCGAAGATCGCCTTGAGCATCGTCGACTTGCCGGCGCCGTTGGGGCCGATGATCCCGATGAGCTCGCCCTTCGCGGCCGTCAGATTGGCGCCGTTGAGGATGTTGACGCCCGGCAGATAGCCGGCGTGCACATCCCGCAGTTCGACGACGTTCTGAGCAGGTGCGGTCGCAGTCGCGCCCGCGGGGGATGCGGCGGTGTCGCTCACTTGGTCTCCTCCGTTCCGCGCGTCGAGCCCGGAGTGCCGGGTGCCGACGAATCCTCCGCGGCGCGCGTCGTGGCATCCGCCTCGACGGTGTCCTGCAGCTTGTGCTGCTCCTTGATCAGTTCCTGAGCTTCGGTGGTCAGCTCGCCCTCGTAGCGGCCCGTGACGACGCCGAGATCGACGTCCTGGTGGGCCCCGAGGTAGGCGTCGATGACGGCCTGCTCCTTCATGACGGTGTCGGGCGGCCCCTCGGCGACGACCTTCCCCTCGGCCATCACGACGACCCAGTCGGCGATGTGACGGACCATGTGCATGTCGTGCTCGACGAAGAGCACCGTCATCCCGAGGTCCTTGAGATCCAGGATGTGGTCGAGGAGGGACTGCGTGAGCGCCGGGTTGACGCCGGCCATCGGCTCGTCGAGCATGACCAGCGTCGGGTCGCTCATCAGGGCGCGCGCCATCTCGAGGAGTTTGCGCTGACCGCCAGAAAGCGACGCTGCGAAGTCCTTCTCCTTGGCGTCGAGCTTGAACCGGGCGAGCAGGCCGCGGGCCTTGTCCTCGATCGCTGCTTCCTGCTTGCGCCAGAGGAACGGCAGGATGCCGCGCCAGATGGTCTCGCCACCCTGACCGGGCGCCCCGAGCTTCATGTTCTCGAGCACCGTGAGCAGTCCCAGCGACTTCGTCAGCTGGAAGGTGCGCACCTGGCCCATCCGGGCGGCCTTGAACGCCGGGATGCCGGCGAGGTTCTGGCCGTCGAAGGACCAGGTGCCCTCGTTGGGCTTGTCGAACCCGGTCAGCAGGTTGAACAAGGTGGTCTTGCCGGCACCGTTCGGGCCGATGAGCGCGGTGATGGCATTCCGCGGGATCTCGAGGTGGTCGACGTCGACGGCGGTCAAGCCGCCGAAGACTCGCTTGACACCGTCGGCGACGATGATCGGGTCGACCTTCTCCACACCGGGGCGGATCTCGCCCTTGTGCAGGCCGGTGGCCTTGGGACGGGGAGCGGGGGGCGCGACGTCAGCGGACAAAGGTCAGCTCCTTCTTGCTTCCGAGGATGCCCTGCGGTCGGAAGATGACCAGCAGCATGAGGGCGACACCCACCAGGACGAACACGAGCATCTGGCTCTGCTCCGCGGTGAGGAAGGGCAGCCAGCCGATCTTCACGAGCGCGGGGAGGAGATTGGACAGGAATGCGCGGACGACCCAGAAGAGCACCGCTCCGAGCACGGGGCCGAAGATCGTGGCGGCGCCGCCGAGCAGCAGGGCCGTCCAGACGTAGAACGTCTGCGACGTCACGTACACGTTCGGGTTCACGTTGGTACCCATCGCCGTCACGATTCCGCCGGCCGCGATGATCACGCCGCCCACGATGAGCGCCTGCATCTTGAAGGCGAACACGTTCTTCCCCAACGAGCGCACGGCGTCCTCGTCTTCGCGGATCCCGCGAATGACACGTCCCCAGGGACTCCGCATCAGCAGCCAGACGAAGGCGACGACGACCGCGATGACGACGATGCCGACGATGATGACCCACCACTGGTCGGACTGATACGTCCACGGTCCGAAGCCGTAGCGGCCCGGCGGCAGCGGATTGCTCGCGCGGAAGTCGCGCTGGAAGCCCGAGAGGCCGTCCGCCGAACCCGTCACCTCGCGGTAGGAGGACGTCAGGAAGAGCAGACGCACCACCTCCGCCGCAGCGATCGTGACGATGGCCAGGTAGTCCCCTCGCAGACGCAGAGTCGGGATGCCCATGACCAGGGAGAACAGCACCGCACCGACCAAGCCGATCAGGGCGGCCACCGCCCAGGGAAGGCCGAAGGTGAGTGTCGAGATCGCGAAGCCGTAAGCGCCGACGGCCATGAAGCCCGCGACGCCCATGTTGAGCAGGCCGGCGAAGCCGAAATGAACGGAGAGACCGATCGCCGCGAGAACGAAGCCGAGGGTGACCGGCGACAAAATCTGCGCCGCGGTGTTGCTGAGGATCTGGAGGAAGTCCATGAGGCGTTATCCGATTCGCTCTCGGCGCCCGAGGAGACCCTGCGGACGGAACAGAAGGATGACGATGAGCACGACGAGCGCGCCGACGTACTTCAAATCAGACGGGATCCACAGCGTCGAGACCTCGACGAGCAGGCCGACGATGATCGCGCCCACGAGCGCGCCGAAGGCGGTGCCGAGACCGCCCAGCGTGATGGCGGCGAAGACCAGGAGCAGGATGCTCGTGCCCATGTCCCACTTGATCCCCGGGCGGAAGTAAGCCCACAGGACGCCCGACAGTCCCGCGAGCGCAGCGGCCATGATCCAGACGATGCGGACGACGTTGTCGACGTCGATGCCGCTTGCCGCTGCCAAGGACGGATTGTCGGAGACGGCGCGCGTCGCGCGACCGATGCGGGTGCGCATGAGCCAGAAGGCGAATGCCACGATGACGACGATGGAGACGCCCATGCTGATCAGGTCGGTCACCGTCAGCCGGATCGGGCCGAGCCCCGGGATCGTCGCGGATGCTCCGCCCGGCAGATTGACCGTCCCACCGCCGACGAACATCTGGAAGACGTAGCGCAGCGCCAGCGACAGGCCGATCGAGACGATCATGAGCTGGACCGTGCCGATGCCCTTTCGTCGCAATGGCCGCCACAGGCCGGCATCCATCCCGAATCCGAACAGCCCCGAAACGATCACCGCGAGCGGGATCGCGATCCAGATCGGCATGTCCACGGCTACGGAGAAGAAGAGCGCTGCCAGTGCGCCGAAGGTCACCATCTCGCCGTGCGCGAAGTTCGACAGACCGGTCGTGCCGAAGACGAGGGAGGCGCCGATCGCGGCGAGGGCGAGCATGAGACCGAAGTTGAGCCCGTTCACGGCTCGAGACAGGAACTGGTCGAAGAAGGACGTCGTCGTCCGTTCCGCCGCTCCCAGCGTGAAGTTGCGCGTCACGTTGCTCGTCGCGCCGAACTCCACCTCTTGCGTGAACGCGAAGCCGTCGGGCGCGCTCACGCCGTCCGGAAGCGAGTCCTCGACGAGCTCGACCGTGTAGGGCACGTCCTTCGTGGGGACGGGCACGCGCCACGATCCGTTCGCTGCGGTCTCCGCCTCACCCGTGTATTCACCGCCCGTCACGACGACCGTGGCACCTTCGACGGGCTCACCAGCGGCCCGGACGTTGCCTTGGACGGCGAAAGGGAAATCCTCCGGATCCTGGGTGCCGGCCATCGCGGGATTCGCGAGGCCGAACAGCAGGGCGCCGGAGAAGACTCCGGCGATGAGGGCTACGAGTGCGCGTCGCCATCGATTGCGGGCGCGCACAGAGCGGGTGGTCGTCACCGACACCTCCTGGTTGAAGCATGGTCAGCGCGCAGAGGTACGGGTGCCCCCGGCGCCACACGACCGTATCCAGCGATTGTTGCCGCTGTGTTTCCCTGCCGCAACCATCGACACTCCGCCTCTTGCCCTTATCTCGGGCGGAGGGAATGAAAGCAGCGCCCCGCGCCTTAGAATTCAGACAAGCCGTTCGATGCAGGAGAGCACATGGAGCACAACGACCCGTTCGGATTCGTGGGACTGACGTACGACGACGTCCTGCTCCTGCCCGGTCACACGGACGTCATCCCGTCCGAGGCCGACACCTCCTCCCGGGTCACGCGACGCATCACCGTCGCGACTCCTCTCCTCTCCGCCGCGATGGACACCGTCACCGAGTCGCGCCTCGCGATCGCCATCGCGCGCGAGGGTGGCATCGGCATCATCCACCGCAACCTGTCGATCGCCGACCAGGCATCCATGGTCGACCGCGTGAAGCGCAGCGAGTCGGGCATGATCACCGACCCGATCACGACGACCCCCGACGCGACCATCGAAGAGGTGGACGCGCTCTGCGGGCAGTACCGCATCTCGGGCCTCCCCGTGGTGGATGACGCGGGGCACCTCGTCGGCATCGTCACCAACCGCGACATGCGTTTCGTCTCGGGCTTCGAGCGCCAGACGACGAAGGTGCGCGACGTCATGACGAGCGAGAACCTCGTCACCGGCAAGGTCGGCATCGGGGCGAACGAGGTCATCGCCCTCTTCGCCCACCACCGCGTCGAGAAGCTCCCCCTCATCGATGAGGAGGGAAAGCTCGCCGGGCTCATCACCATCAAGGACTTCGACAAGAGCGAGAAGTACCCGCTCGCCACGAAGGACGATCAGGGCCGGCTGCGAGTCGGCGCAGCGATCGGGTTCTTCGGCGACGCCTGGGAGCGCGCCGAGGCGTTGCGGGATGCCGGGGTCGATGTCATCGTGGTGGACACGGCCAACGGCCAGTCCGCGGGTGTCATCGACATGGTCAAGCGGATCAAGGCCGACGCCTCGTTCGCCCACATCGACGTGATCGGCGGCAACGTCGCGACCCGCGAAGGCGCGCAGGCGTTGATCGACGCCGGAGTGGATGCCGTCAAGGTCGGCGTCGGGCCGGGGTCGATCTGCACGACCCGCGTCGTCGCCGGCGTGGGTGTGCCGCAGGTGACCGCCATCTACGAGGCGTCGCTCGCGGCGCGCGAGGCCGGCGTGCCGATCATCGCCGACGGTGGTCTGCAGTACTCGGGAGACATCGCGAAGGCGCTCGTCGCCGGTGCGGACACGGTCATGCTCGGTTCCCTGCTGGCGGGTACCGACGAGTCCCCGGGGGAGGTCGTCTTCCAGGGCGGCAAGCAGTTCAAGCTCTACCGGGGGATGGGTTCGCTCGGTGCGCTGCAGACGCGCGGCAAGAAGACCTCCTACTCGAAGGACCGTTACTTCCAGGCGGACGTGCCGAGCGACGACAAGCTGATCCCCGAAGGCATCGAGGGGCAGGTCGCGTACCGCGGTCCGGTCTCGGCCGTCGCGTATCAGCTCGTCGGCGGGCTCCGCCAGTCGATGTTCTATGTGGGCGCCCGCACGATCGAGGAGCTGAAGGCGCGCGGCAAGTTCGTGCGCATCACCTCGGCCGGTCTGAAGGAGTCCCACCCGCACGACGTCCAGATCGTCGTCGAGGCGCCGAACTACAAGCGCTGAGCGGGGCTGCGAGCCCGACACGCCCGGGATGCGGGGCTGATTTGCCCAGTCCCCGAACCCCGCGTAACTTATTACTTGTTCGCCCCACAGGGAAGAGCGAGAGGCCGAAAGGCCCGCCGCCCTCAAGATGGCGAACCACCCCCTCCAAGAAGAAACAGTCGCTCTGCGATTGGGTCTGACCTCAGGTCTAGGACGGGGCATCGGGACGCTCCCGCAGTCGTCACCTCCCACACCCGCGATCTCTCGAGATCACCGGCGTGTCGGGTTTGACGGGTTCGCGGGTGTCATCCTAAGCTAGAGAAGTTGCCTCACTACGAAGCCCTTGCGGGGGTGGTGTGGGAGCATCCGATCCTTGAGAACTCAACAGCGTGCACTTGTCAAATGCCAAATAACCTCGATCTCGGCTTCGGCTGAGGTGAGATTCCTTTGGATCAAAGTCCGGCATTTCGGTGTCGGCGATGGATAGTCAGCAATGATTTATCTTTTTGGTCAGTTCAAACTCGCTGCTTCGGCCTATTCCGGTCGTTGTCAGTATTTTTCTTTTACGGAGAGTTTGATCCTGGCTCAGGATGAACGCTGGCGGCGTGCTTAACACATGCAAGTCGAACGGTGAAGCAGAGCTTGCTCTGTGGATCAGTGGCGAACGGGTGAGTAACACGTGAGCAACCTGCCCTTGACTCTGGGATAAGCGCTGGAAACGGCGTCTAATACCGGATATGAGCTGCGATCGCATGGTCAGCAGTTGGAAAGATTTTTCGGTCTGGGATGGGCTCACGGCCTATCAGCTTGTTGGTGAGGTAA
>NZ_JAMXSA010000026.1:0-37650 GCF_024124465.1 Microbacterium sp. CnD16-F | reverse complement strand
TAGAGGGAGTGGTCATCGGTGTGACGCCTTTCGAGTGGGATGTGAGAGTTTCCTCGAAGGAAGATCCCGGTGGCCACGCTGACGTTTACTGGCCGGGATCGTTACACCACTCTACGGGGCACTACTCCGCGTTCAGCACCGAGGACTTGGCATGGTCTTGAGTGCCAATACCTATATAGGCAACCGGGTCACTCTGTTCCACGCGATCGGCACGGGGACGAAGGGCGGCGAGGTACCCGCTCGGTTCGCCGTAGTTATCGAGGACGATTGCACTGTATATCCAGGCGCGCGGATCGTCGGAGGATCGACCCCGACCGTTCTCGCTCGCGGTAGCACGCTCCTCTCCAATGCCGTGCTGACAAGGTCCACCGGTCCTGGAGAGATTTGGGGCGGTGTTCCAGCCCGTCGCATCTCTTGAATCGCTGCCTCGGCGGCCAGGGCTTCGGACAGATTCGTGCAGAGCGCTTTCCCGACCGACATCGGCGATCACAACCCAAGATCGGCGGAAAGCAGGTCATGCCCAGCGGGCTGTCTCCCTCGACGACTCACCAACAATGCGTTCATCTCGAATCGGGATGTCGAATCTGGGTCGCGACCACGCGAACGCGGCAATTAGCAGGGCGTACACCGCCGTCGAGTCCTGGGGAGGTTGGGCGAGCAGGATTGTCAGATAGAGCACCATGACCATGGCCACGGGGCGGTGGTGATTACCAGCTGCGATGAGTGGCACAAGGAATGCAAGAGAGACCAGCAGGAAATACGGCCACCCGTTAGGTGCAGACGCGGCGATCAACCCGATGCCGTCATTCGCCACGCCGGTCGACTCACCCAGCGAAAAGTCCGTCAAAGCGACAATTCCCCGATTCAGCACCGAGCTGCGCTCTTCAAGAGAGAGCACGTTGACGTCAGACTTCGCCAGAAGGCCTACGACGGGGGCATATAGCGCAATCCACACTGCACCGGCCACCGTCGCCGCACCGGCGAGCGCGCGAGCTGACCGCCTGCCTAGGCTCTCCACAGATCGCGCCCTGAAGAAGATCTCATAGGCAATAACGACGATGAAAATGCCAAACCCAGCGGTAGACAGCGTGCACAGCAAACCGGCGCTGAGCAGCAGATAACCCCACCATCGAGGGCGCCCCACCCAACGCCACGCGACCGCTGCGAAAGCGATGTACATTCCCATCCACCCCGGCTCCCGGCCTAGTCCGCTGAACCGTGGCGTGAGCGTACCGTTTACCCAGACACTGCCGATCGATGGTGTGGCCGGGAACAAGATATGCGCGAACCACTGCCCAGTGAAGAACTCGAAGACGATGAGCGTGTTGCCCGCAGCCCACAGCGCCGCGGATATAACCGCCGACGCGCAAAGCGCCAGGGTCACACCGACAAACAGTCGGCCGAACTGCAGTGCTCGCTCGCTGCTCGAAAGAACCACGGCCGCACAAAAGATAACCCCGAGAGTCGTTAACGACCCCTGCGGATCGGCCGGCAGCCCGATGTCGCCTCTACGGAACAACCACCACGACTGACTCAACGCCATAAATATCAGGACCGGCGTTGCTTTCCAGGACCACCGAACGGTGCGGTCTGTCAGTATGCATTGGAGAGCTGCTGCAGCGGCGAGCGCAAGACCTACCACCGCGAAGCGTTCCCCGAGGATGCTTGGTCGGCTGAATGCGAGAGCCGCCATAAGAAGCAGGGGCGGCAGCCAGGACCGTCCCCTTGGGCGATCAGGCCGAGCCATGCGCGGGTCGCTCAAAAGGGCTCGAGGGCGCTACGTTGCGGCTTGACACAAACTCGGGTTGAGCCCTCAACCGGCGGCACACCGCAGTCATGAAGAGGGGCAGTTGCGGCCGAGCACGAAGGAGATAGCTCTGACCCGCTCGGTACAAGAAAAGCGGTGCCGATCCATGAGTGGTCAACAGGTCCCAGTGTGACCGTGGCGGCGCGTACAGTTTCTTATCCTCCGATCCAGCATCACCGCTCCACGATACTTCGCGCGGGGTGTCGACTGTATTACGACCTCCGGGATCAATCCGCCTCGGGAGGAGATGGACGCGCGGATCCATCAGCAGTGAGCTAGCCACCTGGATGCCATCCTTGGCCGCCCCCCGGCGCCGAAGCCCACAGGGCGCTCGCGCCGAACTGGTCATTGGCACCTGGGCGCGGTAATCGTCGCGAAGGACTATTTCCGCGGCTACCCCGGTGGTCATGGACGTTCCAGCCCTGTCAGCCCAGGAGCTCGTCGATGAAGCGCTGGGAGCCCAGACTGACTGGCTTCAAACGGTGGCGAGCACGCGCCTCCTCGATGGCGTCTCCCAACAGCACCGGATCTAGCGGCGTCCACTGCGCCCCCTCTCTCACCTTCGCAACATCGCGCTTCAGACTTTTCGCTCCAGCGGCAATAACATAAGTTCCCGCACTAACGGCCTTGCCAAAGATGCCACTCGGGCCCTCATTCGAATGTGCAAGCACGACCAGGTCGACTGCTCGGATCACATTGTCCATCTCAATGTCTGGAAGCACCCCCGCGATCCTGATGATAGGGCCACCGGCTGCACGCATCGACGCAATTGATGTCTCTATCTCGGGCTCGCCTTCGACTGCCTTTCCGGCGACGACCAGCCCTACCTCCTCGGGCGCAAACCGGCTCAGGGCTTCACAAACGAGCGCGAGATTCTTTCGGCGGTCGAGTGCCCCTACCACACCTACCCAAGTGCCGTTAAAGCCCCTCGCCCGCTTCGCCCACTCACCGCGCAATAGGTCAGCCTGCGCCTCACTTCCTGAGAGGACGACTGGGTCGCTCAAAATGCGCCGTCGAGGCCGCTCCGCGAAACTTCCGAGCAGATAGATCGACGCGCCGGACTGCAACCTCGCCCGCGTGCGCCTCAACGCCTTCAGTGCCGTCTGAGAGTGCCTGACAACTGCGCTCGACGACTGCCCCTTCGACCTCATCACCAGGAGCCTTGCTTGAATCCCTGAACGCCTCCACGCCCCGCCGAGACCGCGCAGCCATGCATCACCCTCAGGGAACACGACCGGGTGAATTGTACCCGCCACTTGCTCCATTATCGTGCGCTCGGTGATGGAGGGAAGCTCGCAGATCTGACAATCTTGCGCAATCCGAGACAGATGCGTATTGAACTCCTCCGAATCACACGCACCAACGGACGTCAAGATAAGAGGCACCCGCCCCCGCTCGAGGATGCCCTCAGCAAGCAGGCGTGCGTACATCAACCGGTGGCCACCGAAGCCTTGCGCGACTATCACCTGGGTGTTGTGGCCATCCGCGGCTCTCGCATCGCGCCTTTCGTCACGCTTCCATCTCTCCATTACTGCCTCCTAAAGCGCTTCTGGAGGCCGCGCACCCTCCTGCGCGCGTACCTCCCAAACCAGCGAAACCTCTCCTGCAGCGAACGCTCCTCATGGCGGATCGCCGACACTGCCTCCTCGATAGAACGCACGGCATACAGCTTCGAAGGCGCAAAGGCCAACATCGTCGCGCTGTCCCACCCCTCAGGCAGATCCGCGTACGCGCGCTTCTGCAAATGGATGTAACGCCCTTCACGTACTCGTCGGGAGCCACCGTCAACCGCCAACATGCGACCATCGCGGTAGACGTAGTACTTTTCGACCGGCCCAGCGGAGTTCGCTTTGACACGAAACCTGTCCGGTCCGATGTCAAAGAGTTGATCATTCTCGTAAACGTGAATCCCAAGGCGCTCGTAGCGCTCGTACATCCCCCCAATTTCATCGAACGCGTGGTTCGTTTCGTCTTGGAACACTGTTCGGTAGTCGGGCAGCCCGCTGCACGCCACCCGGTAGCGCGAGTTTGCCTCCGGAGTATTTCTCACGAAACTGAGATGCCCGCGACGGAAAATCTTCTCCGGCCCGACTGAAAGCGCGCCGGAGATCTGGCTGGCGAGATCGCCGAAGACCACGTCGGCGTCACAGTAACCCCAGTAGTCATAGCTCTCGATCTCTTTCTCGAAGAGCTCCCCGTACGCGGGCTTGAAGTCACACAGCTTATAAGGGTGGGGTAGTTGTACATCGAAACCGAGACGTTTGGAGAAACGATCCTGCAGCTCCACGAGGGAGGTTCTGCAAAAGGACACGTTTGCAGCCTGGTGTGATGGGATCTCCTGGTCGGAGAAGATCATCCAGTCAATGCCGACGTTCCGCTCCATAGACCTAAGAGTGAGCGGCCACGTTGATGGAAACGGACCGAAGTAGGGAAGAAGGACGATCATCCGATTAGTCATCACGAAATCACACGCCCCTATATCCGACTATTCGCGCCGGCGAACCGACCACTGTTGCGCCCTCCGGAACGTCTCTGATCACGACCGAATTTGCGCCGACTTGTGCCCCATTGCCGACCGACACACCGCCGAGAATCTTGGCACCAGCGCCGATCACACATCCAGAGCCAATTGTGGGGTAGCGATGATCATCAGAACCGACTGCATACCGCTCGCCGATAGTCACCTGTTGCAGCAGTGTGCAATTTTGACCGATCACCGCTCCGCCACCGATGACTACTCCGTTTGGATGATGCATGAGCAGACCCGGGCCTACCTTGCAACCGGGTAGGAAATCCGCTCCGGTTACCATCAGACAAACAGTACGCAGAAGGGACGCAAGCCGATCGCGTCGGCGAACCACAAGCCACTGCTGCGTCCGGAGGAAAACGATAGCGAGCATGCCCGGTGCGGACATACAAACTCCCGCGGCGCGCAGCGCAGAGAATTTCACACCCGGTCGGAATCTTGAGTAGTCCTTTTCCAGATTTGGCCAGCGAGAAGATTTATCCATCATCGGCCTCCAGCGACCTCTTCCAGGGAATCACGATCGCGCCCAATGCGAGGAGGTGCATGAGCACCAACCCGCCGGCCGCGCCGACAACACCGAACAAACTTGCGAGCAAGAGTATCGCTGCGATGCCGATAATCGACGCCGCCCACATCAGCACCGGCACTAACTTGGGGATTTCAGTCGCGTAATACCAAGCCATATATGCCTGCCCAATGGCCGAAAACGCGGCTGCGAGGAAGACGGCAACGGCGATTGGTGCGGCACCTTGATACTGAGGTCCGTATAGGACGACAACAATCCACGGCCCCATGACTGACGCAGCTGCAACTGCAACCGCAAATAGGAGGACAACGATCCTTACGCGCCGAAAGGCTCGGAGTCGGCTCGGCTGGCCCGCCTGTCCGGCAACCTCAGGTACAAACACCTGAACCATCGTCGACACAACAAGGTTGATCGGATTGAAGAGCCGGGACGCGGACCCATAAAGCCCAGCTGCAACCGACCCCGCACCTGCGCTCACCATGGCCACATCCAATTGCGCCGCACTCGAGGCACCACCACTCAAGATGATCCGAAGATTCTCAGCAATCAACTCACGAAGTCGTCGGGGCCTCGCGAGGTTCCGGCACGCGAGCACACCAAACACGAGAGCACCTGCTGCCCCGCCGACCGTGATGGCAATCACGGCGCCCTCCTCGCCCGGGATACACCAGAGCAGACCCAGGACCAGCAGTCGTCGACCACAGAGGAGAAGCATCGCGTACCCACTCCGCTTCGCGCCTTGAAGTATTGCGGTCGCGAGGTCTCCTGTGGCGTCTCCAGCTGCGTAGATTGACGCTGCGACGATCAGGCCCGCATCCAAGTGAAGCGACGCAGCAACGAAGACCGACCCTACTGACACCGCGACAAGGAGAAGCACCCGGACGATAGTGAAAGTGGTGAGGTTCCGACGAGAGGGGACGGTGGACAGCCCCGTGAGCAGGCGCGCTCCCATCCCCAGTTCAGAGAACGTCATCAGCACGAGAACAACGGAGCTCGTCGCGACGAATACACCGAAGTCACTGACACCGAGCGCCCGCGCGATAAGTGCGACGACAAAAATCTGCAATCCGGCCGCAGCGGCACGGCCACCGATCGATACGGATAGACGCCCAATCAATCGCTCGTCCAAACTCTTCGTCGCGAAGACGCAGACTGCCGCCCATTCAAGATGAATGTGTCACCGATCATGCGGTAAGCATCGTGCGTACACCTGATGCGAAGTTGCTGATCATGTCCGTCATCGTCGGATATGACCAGTCCTGTTGGGCCAGAACAGGCGCGGCGACAGTCGATTCGATCAGCTGAGCGAAGGCGTCTGGGTCATTGGCGGACTTGAACAGAGATTGCCCGTCCACCAGATACTCGATCTCCGGAGCATGGAAGGCCCATTCGGTCGTCAGTATGGGTCGCCCGGCCGCGAGAGCATCAACAGCCAATAGACCTACCCTTCCCGGGTTGAGCACCGCTCTCGCCGATCGCAGAAGCGCAGCTTTCTGCAACCCCCCGACGTGCCCCAGCATTGTGACCCGTCCGCGTTTCTGGAGAGGGCCAAGAAGGCAAGCGTCGGGTCCTAGACCGCCTACGGCGACGTGCACCGGAACGTTCCTAGCTTCGAGGTTCTCGAGTGCTTTCGCTAAGAAATCGATCCTCTTGCTCGCGTCGAGCCCGCCTATGAACGCCACAATCGGCACCCCGGGTTGGGCGACCAGAGAACGTAGTCGAGCGGCCTCGGTCTCGATGTCAGCTTCTGAGAAGTTCCCATCTAGAGGCGCGGAGTTCATCACAGACGTGACGCGATGGGGATCTGCACCGGCCGTGATCGCGAACTGGGCTCCGCGCGGTGTATACGCGAAAATATGATGAGCCCTTCGAATCTGCCACCTCTCAATGGCCGCGTCCAGGGGATGGGGATCGGCCGTAAATGAAGCGATATGACCCCAAAGCCCCACCTTTCGTGCGCCACGCCAAGCGAGCGCCGAGATGGCATCTACGGAGCTGCCCATGTGCGGCAAAATCACCGCGGACGCATCCCGCCAGAAGGATCGAGTAGATGCGAAGGTTACGGACCGACCCATAGCCCGGAGCTCACGGGTCTTCGCCAATGTGGCCCACTCGGGTACCACTCCGTCACCCCGCATCCGCTGCCCGCCGCTGGGCTGACCGGCAACGACCCGGATGGCAATGTCAGATGCTGCAAGCTCGTCAATCAATCCTTCGAAGAAGGCCACACGATATCGCGGGATGTACGGTTGAACAATCCATACTTGCGGCATTTCAGGCGGATTCCTCACCCTGGTAGATGGACACCAATGCGTTGGCGACGTCAACCACATCCAATTCACTCTGGAGGAAGCGCGCCGCCCCCCGCCGGAGTTCTTCCGCCTCCTCGGGATTGCCCACGATGGACAACAGGCCTTGAGCAAGTTGCTCGGGGCTGCCATCTGTAAGGATGGCCGCCCCGTATCTATCGCAAGCCGACGCAATTCCGAGCGATCTTGTAGTGACGACGGGCGTGCCGGCACGGAACGCCTCCAACACCGACATTGGAAAAACCTCGCCGAACGACGGCAAAACGTAAGCGCGGGCGCGTTCCATATATTCGTCCGTTCGATCAGGAGCGATCGCACCGATCCACGACACTCGATCCTGTAAGCCGGCGGCGACGATCTCTTCGGACACCGCGCGACCCTCACCCTCATCTGGTCCCGCGATAACGAAACTCGTGTCGGGGAGCTCGTCTTTCAACAGCCGAGCCATCTCAACGAAGGCTCTCGGACGCTTGCGGCTTTGCAGTCGGGCTAAGAAGAGGACCATATCCTCGCGTCCCGCGAGAGGGGGCACGGGAGCAACCCTGACCCCGTTGCGGACCCTCGCTATCTTCGCAGTCGGCTCGACAGCAATCAGGTCTGAGTCCTCTTGTTCAGTCAGAGACAGAACCGCCGCCGAATTCCGTAGAACTCTGCGAGTGGAGAGCGCATCAAGGAGCTTTGCCAGACGACGCTGAGAGGCGTCCACCATCCCATGTGTTTGGAGCACGTATCGGACACCGCGACCTCGGACAAGGTCGGCCGCCGGCAACGTTATGAGGTCGCGCGCGAGATGAATGTGGACGACGTCGAAATGCGCCAGCTGCCGCCGGAGTGCGCTCAGCAACAGAGGAGCCGCAACGTATGCGAAGCTTCGGCGTCCGAGCAATAGTCGCGCCGGGTACGTCTGAATCTCATATCCGCTCGCAGTGCGAAAACCGGCCTCTTCGAGCGGCGCACCGGCGAAAACAGTGACGTCATGACCAAGTGCGGCGAGCGCCTCGGCTTGCGTTAGGGCAACCCGGGCTGGTCCGCCGTAGGCCCCATCGGCAGAGACGTAAGCCACAACATGCGCAATCTTCATCTAGCCTTTCCCGTCGGAAAGCGAGTACCCACGACCTCGCACTCGATGCCCTGGACCACTGCGTTTCGCGGCACCTGCCCCGACAGAACGGTATGAGGTCGAGCGAGAGCAGACCTCCCGATCTGCGTGCCGCCCAGAACGACGCATCGGGAAGTGATCCAAACACCCTCTTCGATGATGATGGGGCGAGTGATGAGTGCCATGTCCAGGCGGTGTCTATGACTCCCTGTGGTGAGGAATGTCTCCTGCGAGATAACGACGTCGTGGCCCACGGTGATCGATCCTTGATTGTGAAACCAAACTCCTTCCCCGACCCACGAACGATCTCCTATCTGCAACTTCCAAGGAAACTTCACGCGGGTGCGGGGCCTGAAAACCACACCGTGCCCGATCTGTGCGCCAAATAGGCGGAGAATACGAACCCGCAATACCGAGCTGATCTGCCACGGATTCGTCACGAACAGCAGCTCACACACTGCCCAGAGGTAGACGACCCAGGCGGGGCGATCCCAGGCCGCACGCTCGCCGGGGGCCTTCGAGAGATCGATCACCGGGATGTCAGACATCGTCCACCTTCTGAAACCAGACCGAAACCGTCGCGCGGCTAGGGTCATGAACATGTCGCGTCCCGCCCCCGCAGTCACTGTACTGGGAGTCAACTACCCTCCCGAACCGACCGGGATCTCCCCCTACACCGGTGCGATGACGCGCGGCCTGACGAGGCGGGGATACCGGACTCACGTGGTCACGACGCACCCTCATTATCCGGAGTGGCGTGTATCGCCAGGTTACGGGCAGTGGTCGCGGAGCGAACATCTCGACGGCGCCGACGTCCTGCGCCTGCGTCATTACGTGCCCCGTAAGCCCAGCGGCATCCGCCGTCTGCTCTCCGAACTCAGCTTCGGAGCCCGACTCCTCGCGGCACCGCTCCGGCAGCCCGACGCCGTCATCGCCGTCTCCCCCGCCCTCTTCTCGTCAGCCCTGGCGGCCCTTCGCCTCAAGTTGTTCCACCGCCAGACCCCCCTCATCGTCTGGGTGCAGGACCTCTACTGGCTCGGCCTGCGCGAGACCGGCCAAGCCGGCGGCCTGAGCAGTCGCATCATCCAGCTGACCGAGAAGTGGTTGCTGTCGAAGGCAGATCGCGTCGTCGTCATCCACGACCGGTTCGCCGACCGCGTGAGCGACGACTTCGACATCCCCCGCGAACGCATCCACGTCGTGCGCAACTGGACGCACCTCGCCCCCACCCCGCCCATCGACCGCGCCGCCGCACGAGCCGCCCGCGGCTGGGGTGACGAGGTCGTCGTGCTGCACGCCGGCAACATGGGCATCAAACAAGGCCTCGACAACGTCGTCGACGCCGCCCGACTCGCGGCCGAACGCGGCGAGAACGTGCGCTTCGTGCTCATGGGCGGCGGCGGCGAACGCGATCGTCTGCGCGCCCTCGGCGACGGCATCCCCACCCTGCAGTTCATCGACCCGCTGCCCGACGCCGAGTTCTCCGCAGCCCTGACCGCCGCCGACATCCTGCTCGTCAACGAGTACCCCGGCGTCAGCGAGATGGCCGTGCCGAGCAAACTCACCTCCTATTTCTCGAGCGGACGCCCCGTCGTCGCCGCCACCGACGCCAAAGGCATCACCGCCGACGAGGTGCGCTCCGCCGGTGCCGGCGTCGTCGTCCCCGCCGCCAGCCCCAAAGCCCTGCTCGACGCGAGCCTTGACCTGGGCCGCGACCACGCCCGCGCCGACCAGCTCGGCGCCAACGGCAAGCGTTACCGCGAGACGGTGCTCGACGAAACATTCGCGATCGATTCGTTCGCTACTCTTCTCGAAACGCTCATCGACGGAGACCGTGCGCGGCCTCCGCGTACCCTCGCGTCGGCGAGTTGACGACCTCACCTAGCCCAGGGGGAAACACTGTGACCAAGCGCGCTCTCATCACCGGTATCACCGGCCAGGATGGTTCGTACCTCGCCGAACTGCTGCTGTCGAAGGGGTACGAGGTGCACGGGTTGATCCGTCGCGCGTCGACCTTCAACACGCACCGCATCGACCACCTTTACGTCGACCCGCACGACCCGTCCGCGAAGCTGTTCCTGCACTACGGCGACCTCAGCGACGGCGCCCGAATGGTCACGCTGATGAGTGAGATCAACCCCGACGAGGTGTACAACCTCGCCGCGCAGTCGCACGTGCGCGTCTCCTTCGACGAGCCCGAGCACACTGCTGACACCACCGGCACCGGCACGATCCGCCTGCTCGAGGCGGTGCGGCTGTCGGGCATCAAGACGCGGTTCTATCAGGCATCCACCTCGGAGCTCTTCGGCGCGACCCCGCCCCCGCAGGGTGAGGACACCCCGTTCTACCCGCGCTCCCCGTACGGCGTCGCGAAGCTGTACTCGTACTGGATCGTGAAGAACTACCGCGAGGCGTACGACATGTTCGCCGTCAACGGGATCCTGTTCAACCACGAGTCCCCGCGACGTGGCGAGACGTTCGTGACCCGCAAGATCACCCGCGCGGTCGCCCGAATCAAGGCGGGTGTGCAGAAGGACCTGTACCTCGGCAACCTCGACTCGATCCGCGACTGGGGGTACGCCGCCGAGTACGTGGAGGGGATGTGGCGGATGCTGCAGGCCGATGAGCCGGAGGACTTCGTGCTCGGCACCGGCGTCGGGTACACGATCAAGGACTTCCTCGAGACCTCCTTCGGCCACGTCGGGCTCGACTGGCAGGAGTTCGTGAAGTTCGACGAGCGGTACCTGCGCCCCACCGAGGTCGACGCGCTCATCGGCGACCCGTCGAAAGCGGCCGACAAGCTCGGCTGGGTTCCGACCATCGACGGGAAGGAACTGGCCAAGCTGATGGTTGACGCCGACGTGGAAGCACTCGAAAAGGGTCCGGAATGGATCGACACCGTGAAGCTCGCCTCGTGGGGAACCAAGTGACCACCGCCACCGACGGCGTCACCTACACCCCCGGCGAGCTCGACCGGGACGCGACGTTCTACGTCGCCGGCCACCGCGGCCTGGTCGGGTCGGCGATCGTCCGCAAGCTCGAAGCAGAAGGCTTCACGAAGGTCGTCGGCAAGAGCAGCGCCGAACTCGACCTGAAAAACCGTGACGACGTGTTCGCCTACATGGCCGAGATCAAACCCCGCTACATCGTGCTCGCCGCCGCGAAGGTCGGCGGGATCCTCGCCAACAGCACCTACCCGGTCGACTTCCTCTCCGACAACATGCGGATCCAGACCAACGTGCTCGACGCGGCACTCGCGAACGACGTCGAACGGGTCGCGTTCCTCGGCTCATCCTGCATCTACCCGAAGTTCGCCGAACAACCCATCCGCGAGGACTCTCTCCTCACCGGGCACCTCGAACCCACGAACGACGCGTACGCGATCGCGAAGATCGCCGGCATCCTCCACACCCAAGCCGTCCGCCGCCAGTACGGGCTGCCCTGGATCAGCGCCATGCCCACCAACCTGTACGGGCCCAACGACAACTTCTCCCCCAAGGGCTCGCACGTCCTCCCGGCCCTCATCCGCCGGTACGACGACGCCGCCAAGACCGGCGCCCCCACCGTCACGAACTGGGGCACCGGCACGCCCCGCCGCGAGTTCCTGCACTCCGACGACATGGCCGACGCGGTCCTGCACCTCATGGAGCACTACGACGGCCCCGACCAGGTCAACGTCGGCACGGGCAGCGACGTCACCATCCGCGAGATCGCCGAGACCATCGCCGACGTCACGGGCTTCACGGGCGAGACCGAGTGGGACACCACCAAGCCCGACGGCACCCCCCAGAAGCTCCTCGACGTCTCGAAGCTCGCCGACGCCGGCTGGACCGCGAAGATCAGCCTGCAAGAGGGCCTCGAGCGCACCGTCGCCTGGTACCGCGACCACGTCGACACGATCCGCGAGTAAGCAGTGACCTACCGTCACGTCGTGCTCTTCCGCATCCACGACCACGTGGAAGAGCACGACGTCGATGAGGCCGTCGACGCACTCCGATCGTTGGCCGACCTTCCGTGCGTCGAGAGTTGGCACATCGCCCGGTCGCTCGACGAGCGGAAGGGCCGCATCCTGATCGAAGAAGCGACGTTCGCCGATGAGGACGCGTTCGCGGCGTTCCGCACAGACCCGCGTCATCGTGACGTCGCCGCTCGGATGTCCGAGATCTCGGACTGGTGGATCGGCGACTACCGCGCCTGAAGCACGCGCGCGAGCAGATCCGCAGACCCGGGCCACATCGGCGACGGCAGCGCGTCGACCGGAAAGTATCCGAAGTCGAGCGCCTCGTTCTGGGGCGACGCTGCGCCGGTCAACCGCGTCAGGTACGTGAGCCCGACCGAGTGCTTGCGCGGGTCGTCGCCGTGCGCCGTGCCGTCGGTCGGCGCGATGTCCGCGGGGAACCACTGGTAGACGTAGTCCGGCTGATCACACGGGAGTTCGACAGACACGCCGAGCGTGTCGCGGGCGTGCCGATCGACCGCGGCACGCAGCGACTCACCACGATGCACACGACCGCCGAGGTGACACCACACGTCGCCGAACGGCGAGTGCCGCAGGATCAACCCCACCCGTTCACCGCCCTCGGGCGCGACCTCGAAGGGAAAGAAGTCGACACACAGGATCGGCACGGATTTCTCGATGAGCGCGTAGACATCGTCCGGCAGATACGTCACTCGACGATCTTGGCGCAGCCGTGCGGACTCCACCGCGTCACGTGCCCGACACACCCCTGTGGCAGACTGAGCCGAATTGATCGGACGCCCGACCGGGCGTAGGCACGAGAGGCACCATGGAGCTCAGCGACTACATCCGCGTCCTCCGCAAGAACTGGCTCATCATCGTCGTGCTGACGCTCGTCGGTCTCGGGGCGGCGGCGGCGTACTCGCTGACGCGCACGCCCATCTACGAATCGTCGAGCAGCGTCGCGGTGTCGACGCAGACCGGTGGCACGGCCTCCGACATCCAGCAGGGCGCCAACTTCGCGCAGACCCGCATCAACACGTACGTCGGACTGGTGAAGACCCCGATCGTGCTCAACCCGGTCATCGCCGAGCTCGACCTCGGCGTCACGGCCGAGTCCCTCGCCGAGAAGGTCAGCGCCTCGTCGGCGCTCAACACCACGATCATCACGATCACGGTCTCCGACCCCGACCCCGTCGCTGCGGCCGACCTCGCGAACCAGATCGCCGCGAGCCTTTCGACCGTCGTCCCCGAGATCGAGCCGCAGATCGAAGAGGGCGGCAGTCCGATCCGCCTCACTCGCGTGAGCGACGCCCAGCCCGCACTCGCCCCTGCCAGCCCGAACGTCCCGCTCAACCTCGCCCTCGGCGCCCTCGTCGGCCTCGCGCTCGGCATCGGCATCGCCGTGCTGCGCACTGTCCTCGACAACAAGGTGCGCACGCCGCGCGACGCCGAGCAGATCACCTCCTCCCCCTCGCTCGGCGCGATCGCGTTCGACGCGAAGGCCAAGGAGCGTCCGCTCATCGTCCACGCCGACCCGCTCAGCCCCCGCGCCGAGTCGTTCCGCGCCCTGCGCACCAACCTGCAGTTTCTCGACATGGGCGGCCGGTCGAGCTTCGTCATCACGAGCTCCGTTCCCAGCGAGGGCAAGTCCACGACGACGATCAACCTCGCGATCGCGCTGGCGGATGCCGGCAAGAAGGTCGCCCTCCTCGACACCGACCTGCGCAAGCCCAAGGTCGCCGAATACCTCGGCCTCGAGGGCGGCGTCGGCCTCACCGACGTGCTCATCGGTCGCGCCCGCGTCGGCGACGTCATGCTCCCGTGGGGTGGCCGCAGCCTGTTCGTCCTGCCCGCCGGCAAGATCCCGCCGAACCCGAGCGAACTGCTCGGTTCGAAGCAGATGGGCACCCTCCTCGACGTGCTCGAGCGCGACTTCGACGTCGTCCTCTGCGACGCTCCCCCGCTGCTGCCCGTGACGGATGCCGCCATCCTCGCCCGCAGCACCAGCGGCGCGATCCTCGTCGCCTCGGCCGGCAAGGTCACCCGCCACCAGCTCGAGGGCGCCGTCGAGGCGCTCCACACGGTCGGCGCGAAGGTCGCCGGGTTCGTCATGTCCATGGTGCCCACCCGCGGTCCGGACTCGTACTACAACGGGTACGGCTACGGGTACGGCTACGGGTACGGCGGGTACGGCTACACGCAGGAACAGCCCAAGGCCGCCCGCGGACGCAAGCGCAAGGCTCCCGTCGCCGTCGTCCCCGACACCGCTCCCGCCATCGGCGAGATCGGTTTCGACACGCGACGCGAAGCGCGTGACGCCGGCGACACCGCCGTCCGCTGACCCATGGCTCGCCGGTCGCGGGTGCGCCGAGGCCTGCCCTCCGTCGTCGTCGCCGTCCTCGTCGTCGCCCTGACGGTGGCGGTCGGCGGCCTGGTCGTGCTCGCTCTGCAGCGCACGCAGGGAATGGATCCTGAGCGCGTCGCCCGGCCCGCGGCATCCGTGCCCGCGGCATCCCTTCCCGTCGACAGCCCGTCTCCGACGGCGAGCGCCCCGCCGGCGGTGACGGCACCCGCCGCGGCCGAGCGCTACCTCGCCGCCGGAACCGACGTGCTCTGGCGCGCGACCGCCGGCGCCTGCGGGGGCGACGCGCCCGTGATCGAGCGATCGGATGACGACGGCGCGACCTGGACCGACGAGACCCCGCTCTACCGCGACATCGCCCAGGTGCGCGCCCTGCGGTCCGTCGCCGACACCCAGGCGACCGCCGTCGCCGACGTCGGCGAGGACTGCGAGACCCAGGCCCTGCGCACCTTCACCGACGGCGCGTTCTGGTCACCCTACGACGACGTGCTCGCGCGCTCCGACTACCTCGTCGGCACCGACGTCGTCATCGACGGCGACACCCTCGCCGCCCCCTGCGCCGAGCCGTGGGGTCTGCGCTCCTCCGCCGGCACGGTCGCCTTCATCTGCGTCGGCACCGCCTACGCCACCGCCGACGGCGAGACGACCGCGATCAGCACCGATGTCGTCGCCCTCGACACCCTCGACGGCGAGATCATCGCCGCGACCCGCACCCCGGAGTGCGACGGCCTGCTGCTCACGTCGCTGACCTCCGACACCGACCCGCTCGCCTGTGTGACAGCGGATGCCGCGACCCCGGCAGCCCTCGCGATCACCCCCGACGCGGTCCTGCTCTGGACCGGCGACGACCTGACCACCGTCCCGCGCTGAGAACACCGGACTGCCGCTACGCTGCCCATGTGCAGGGCGTGAGGACAGAGGTGCCGTCGAGGTGGCGCCGCCTCACCGACCTCGCCGTCGCCGTCCTGTCGGGACCGTTCGCGAGCGGCGAGTACTTCACCCGCTGGTCGCTGCTCATGTCGTTCGTCATCGGCACGTTCCTCAGCGTGCCGAGCGTCGGGATCCCCTCCTTCGACGGCTACCTGCGCGGCGTCGCGGTCGCCGCGATCGGCTGGGTGCCGCTCGCCCTCCTCGGCCTCGTCGCCGCTTACGCCGAACGCCGGCTCGCGAAGTCCGCCGCCGAGCGGGTCGCCGTCGTCATCGCAACCCTGGTCGGCCTCTCGGCGATCCGCCCCTTCCTCAACGACGCCATCAGCGTGGGCCTCTTCGGCCTGACCACCGGCGGCAACTGGACGGCGCGGATCACCACGAACATCGTGACCACCGGCATCCTCTTCACGGTCTGCGCCGTCGCCGTGACCTACCACCGACAGTTGCGGGCCACGACCCGACGACTGCGCCAGGCGAGCGCCCTCATGCGCGGGGGCACGGCCGAGGCCGCCCACCTGCGGACGAAGGTTTCGGGCATCCTCGCGCAGATGGCAGACGACCTCGCGCGGCACCGCGACCGCCTCCTCGCCGGCACGGTCGACTACGACGCGGTGCGCGACTACTCCACCCGCGTGCGGTCGGCCAGCCACCGTCTCGACGAACTCACGCAGTGGCCGACCGACGACCAGCCCGATTTCACCCCGACCGACGTCCCCCGCGGTGTGCCGCTCCTCGCGCGACTGAGCGCGACGCCGCCCCTCACCGTCGGACTGACCTATGTCGCCGCGACCCTCCCCTTCGGCCTCGCCCACGGCGGGCCGTCGGTGGCCGCCGCGGCCCTGGCGGCGAGCGCCGCCCTCGACCTCGCCGCGGGCGCCGTCACCCGTCGCGCGCGCCGCCTGCCCGCGACACCCCGCGGTCTCGTGTTCCTCGCCGTGTGGGCCCTCGCGGGCGTGGGCATCATGTGGCTGACCTACACACTCCTGCCCGACGTCGGCGCGCTCGGGCTCGTCCCGCTGCTCGGCCTGCCGCTCGCCGCGAGCGCCATCGCCATCTCCGTCGACTCCTACCGACGGGCCCGCGCCGAGGAGGCACGCGCCACCGCCGTCCTCCGCACCGCGGCCCGCACCCTCGCCACCGCCGTCGACACCGCGCGGGCACCGCTGCGTCGAGGGAGCGACCTGCTGCACGGCCGCCTGCAGAGCCGGTGCGTCATCCTCGCCGCGCACGTCGACGAGAACCCCGCCGACGAGGCGACGCTCGCCGCCTTCCGCGCGCAGACCGACGAGATCCTCCACGACCTGCGCACGGGAGCCACCGCCGTCGACGAGGAGACCATCGAGGACCTCGTCGAGGCCTGGTCGGTCGTGATGGACGTCCGCGTCGGCATCGCCGACGACGCGCGCGCCGCCCTCGACCGTCCCGGCGTCGGCGAAGAGGCCAACCGCATGGTCAATGAGGCCCTCGTGAACGCCGTCAAGCACTCCGGCGCGCGCGAAGCCGCCGTCGAGCTCACCCGCGCGGGCGACCGGCTGCGCGTGCAGGTCTCGAGCCCCGGCATCCTCTCCCCCCGCGCACTCACCCTCGCCGTCCCGGCGGGGCTCGGCACCCGTGAGGCGGGCACGGCACTGCGGCAGGTCGGCGACCAGGTCGTCCTCGAGCGCGAGCTCGTGGTGCCCGCCGAATGACGACTCAGCCGGCGAGCAGGTTCTCGACCCGCTCCCGCAGCTGACGCGGGGTGAACGGTTTGACGACGTAGTCGTCGACCCCGGCGGCCTTCGCGCGCGAGACGTCCTGCGGCGACGACCGGGCGGTGAGCATGAGGATGCGGGTGTCGGCGAACCCCGGATCCGCCCGCAGTTCGGAGCACACCTCGATGCCCGTCTTGATCGGCATCATCCAGTCCAGGATGACGACATCGGGATGCCGCGCATGCGCCGCATCGAGCCCGGCGCCGCCGTCGTGGGCGACCGAGACCTCGTGACCGACGCGCGCGAGCACCTGCTGCAGCAACGACGCGACATCGACGTCGTCCTCCACCACCAGCACGTGTGCCACGCGCTCACCTCGCGTCATCGAGCCGACCCGAACGTCGGCGATGCAGCAGACAATACACCGCCGTATCCACCGGAACACCGCCGACTGTACGGTGTACGCGTGACGAGAAGCGGGGGCGGGCAAGGCGCGCCGCCGCGCGGCCGCGCCGCAGGTCTCGCCCCGGACCTCGCCCCGGGCCGCCGCATCCTGTGGTGGGCCCTCACGTCAGCCGGCATCCTGCTGCTCGCCCTGGTCGGCGTCCGACTGCAGGCGAACGGCCTGCCGATCGCCATCTGGTGGCCGGCCGCCGGTCTGTCGCTCGCCTTCGCGCTGCGTGTCGCGCCCGAACGGCGCTGGATCGTGTTGGCGCTGATCTTCGCCCTCACCGCCACCGCCAACGCGATCGCCGGCCGCTCCTGGGAGCTGTGGCTGCTGTACGCCTTCTTCAACACCCTCGAGGTGCTGCTCGTCACCGCGCTCCTCACCCGGCGCGGCACCGGATTCCGGCTCGACACCCTGTCGCGGGCGACGGGGTTCGTCGCGGCCGTGCTCGGGGGCGCGGCCGTCGCGAGCGTCGGGATCGCCGCGACCAACGTCCTGCTCCTCCGGGATGACTTCTTCCCCACCTCGATCGTCATCTTCGCCTCGCACAGCTCGGCCATGATCCTGATCGGGAGCCTCGCGATCCTCCCCGCCGGCCGCGAGGAGCGCGCTCGTCCTCTCGAACTCGTGGTGCACGCCGCGGCCGTCGGAGCCAGCGTCATTCTCACCTTCGGCCCACCCGGCCTCGCACACCTGTCGTTCCTCACCTTCGCGGCGATCGCGGTCGCGTGCCTGCGCTTCCCGGTTCGCGTCGCCACCTGGTCGGCGCTGCTCACCTCGATCGCGGTCCTCCTTCTCACCCTCACCGCCGGGGGCAGGAGCGGGCTCGGCACCGTCGAGTCGCGGGATGCCGCCGTGACCCTCGTCGTGTTCATGAGCGCGATCGGCGTCTTCACCGTGCTCGTCTCGACCGCCCGTTTCGAGGGGCGCACCAACGCCGCCCTCGCCGTCCGGGCCGCCGAGGACATCGCCGCCGCCGAGCGGGCGCGCGCGGCCGCGATGACGCAGCAGCTCGACCTCGAACGCCAGCGCGAGGACTTCGTCACCGCGGCGAGCCACGAACTGCGCACCCCTGTGACCAACGTGCTCGGCTATGCCGACCTGCTGACCGACTCCCCGCTGTCGGGCGACCAGCGCGGCTGGGTCGAGGCGATCCGGCGCGGGGCCGCCCGCCTGGCAGGCCTGCTCGACGGACTGACCCAGGCCGCCTCGGGCGGCGAGCCCACCCGCATCCCGGTCGACGACCTCATCCTCGAGGTGTGCGACGCCCACCGCCCCGAGGCCGTCGCCCGCGGCACCCACCTCGTGACGACGCCGAGCGGCCTGCACGTCTGGGCGGCCGAGCCCGACGCGCGGCGGGCGCTCTGGAGTCTCGTCTCGAACGCGGTCACCTTCGCCGAGGCCGGCACCGTCCGGGTCGAGGCCCGCCGTGACGGCGACGACATCGCGATCGTCGTCGCCGACGACGGACCGGGCATGTCGCCCGAGACCCTCGCGAGCGCCTTCGAACGGTTCTTCCGCGGCCGCGAAGCCGAGGGGCGCACCGCCAGCGGCCTGGGCCTCGGGCTCGCCAACGCGCGCGATCTCGCCCGCCGCAACAACGGCGACGTCACGCTGGTCTCGACGCCGGGGCGGGGTGTGCGGGCGACGCTGCGCCTTCCCGCCGCGCCCGCGGTGTAGACCGATGACATCCTCGACACACCCCTGTTACAGGTCGCTGGTACGGTGCCCTATGAGAGAAGGTGAGAGCCCTCTCATCCTGGGGGGAATGTGGCGAGCACGGCGATGACCGAGACGAGGGACGAACAGAGCGGGCGCGTGCCGGCGACGGCCCCCTTCTCCGCACCGTGGCGTCGCGTCTACGCCCGGCGCCTGTGGGTCAGCGACCTCCTCGCTCTGATCTGGGTGGTCTACGGCACCCAGATCGCCTGGTTCGGCCTCGGCGCCGCAGAGATCGCCATCCGCGACGGCAGGGTGGCGGGCGAGATCTCGTACTGGACCTTCTCGACCGGGCTCATCCTGGTGTGGATGCTGACCCTCAGCCTCGCCGACACCCGCGATCACCGGGTGATCGGCGCCGGCTCGGCCGAGTACGCGCGGATCGCCAGGTCGAGCGTCACCCTCTTCGGAGTCATCGCGATCGTCGCGTTCCTGACGCAGATCGAGGTCGCGCGCGGCTTCCTGCTCATCAGCCTGCCCCTCGGCATCCTCGTCCTTCTCTTCGAACGGTGGCTCTGGCGGCAGTGGCTCATCGCCCAGCGCCGCACGGGCGACTTCTCGGCGCGCGTCCTGCTGGTCGGGTCGCGGCGGTCGGTCGTCGACATCGCGAACGAGCTCGTCCGCACCCCGAGCGCGGGGTACCACGTCGTCGGCGCCTGCATCCCGGGTGCGGCGGTCGCCGACACTGTCGAGGGCACCGACATCCCGATCATCGGGTCGATCTCGGCCCTCAGCAGCGCGATGGAAGTCACGAACGCCGACACCGTCGTCGTGACCAGCACCGACGAACTGCCCGCCGACAAGGTGAAGCAGATCTCGTGGAGCCTCGAGGCGGGCAGGCAGCACCTCGTGATCGCCCCCGGCATCGCCGACATCGCCGGCCCCCGCATCAGCAGCCGCCCCGTCGCCGGCCTGCCCCTGCTGCACGTCGAGACGCCGCGCTTCAGCGGCGGTCAGCGTGTCGCCAAGCGCATCCTCGACGTGAGCGCGGCGTCGCTCGGCGTGGCGCTCATCAGCCCGGTCCTGTTGTTCCTCGCCGCATCGATCCGGCTGTCCAGCCCCGGCCCGATCCTCTTCCGCCAGACGCGCGTCGGTCACGGCGGCCGCGAGTTCACGATGCTGAAGTTCCGCTCGATGGTGGTCGACGCCGAGCAGCGTCTCGACGCTCTCCTCGAGCAGGAACGGGATGCCGGCAACACCGTCCTCTTCAAGATGAAGAACGACCCCCGGGTCACCCCCATCGGTCGCATCATGCGGCGGCTCAGCCTCGACGAGCTGCCCCAGCTGTTCAACGTCATCGGCGGATCGATGTCGCTCGTCGGCCCCCGCCCGCCGCTGCCGCGCGAGGTGGAGCTCTACGCCGATCACGTCCACCGGCGGTTCCTCGTCAAGCCCGGCATCACCGGACTGTGGCAGGTCAGCGGCCGTTCCTCGCTGTCCTGGGAGGAGTCGGTGCGGCTCGACCTGTCGTACGTCGAGAACTGGACGCTCGTCGGCGACGTCGTCATCCTCTTCAAGACCGCACGAGCCGCGCTCGCCCCCGGCGACACCGCCTTCTGACGCTGCGCGCTCTGCGCGTGGATACACTGGCGACGGAGCCAACTGATGCCGACAACCGAAAGCCGCTGGGCAGACAGTCAGCTCATCGGCACGCGTGTGAGATCCGTGTGGCAGTGGCAGCTGGTGTTCACCTTCAGCGTCGTGGCCATCACCGTCGCCGTCGGCGTCCTCAACGTCGGACTGCTCGCGAGCCCGGGCTTCCTCGTCGGGATCTTCGTCATCGTCATCTGCTCGATGGCGACCCTGGTCACCCCGTGGGCCCGCATACCTCGGCACGCCGCCTTCGTCCTCCCGCTGGTCGACATCGTCGCGATCGGGTTCCTCACCCTCAGCGAACCGAGCCTCGGCTACCTGTGGGTGTTCCCGATCGCCTGGATCGCGACCTACTACGGGTCGGCCGAGATCGTCCTCGCCATCTGCGCCGTCGCGGTCATGAGCCTCGCCGACCCGTCGCACTGGGGCTTCTCGCCCGACGTGATCGTCGAGCTGTTGATCATCCTGCTGGCGCTGGCATTCCTCGCCATCACGGTCGCCAGCGGCGCCCGCCGCATCCGCGCGTTCCGGGTCCTCGCCCGCAACCAGGCGCGCCGCCTGGCCGCCACGGTCGACCGGGTCCAGGCCACCGAGCAGCGGGTCAATGCCGTGTTCGACTCCATCTCGGTCGCGCTGGCGCGGGTCACGCCCGGCGGCGAGATCGTCTCGGCGAACGCCGCGTACCGCGCCCTGTACTCCCTCGACACGCAGGACCTGCGCTTCCCCGTCGGCGGCGCCGTCGAGTACTCCGACTATCGCGGGCGGGCGCTCAGCCCCACCGAGACGACCGTCGCCCGCGCCGTGCGAGGCGAGCTGGTCGAGAACGAGCGGCTCTGGCTCTTCGACCGCAGCGGCACCTGGCGTGCGCTCGGACTGTCGATCCGCGACGCCGCCCCCAACTCCCTCGGCCAGCAGACGGTCGTCATCGAGCTCGCCGACCTCACCGCCGTCGCCGAGGCCCAGCGCGAGCGGCCCCACGTCACCCGCGTCGTCGCGCACGAGCTGCGCAACCCGCTGACGGTGATCCTCGGCCACGCCGACCTGCTCCTCGAGGGCTCGAACCTCACTCCCGGGCAGCGCGACCACCTCGACGTCATCGAATCGGCGAGCGAGCGCATGCTCACCCTCATCCAGGGCCTCCTCTCGCAGTCGACGGATGCCGCGGAGGACCACGCGAGGTTCGACGCCGCCGCGCTCGTCGAGGCCTCGATCGAGGCGTTCGAGCCCGCGGCATCCGCCTCGGCCCTCGCCATCGAATCCGTCGTCGCGGGTCCCCTCCACGTCGAGGGCGACGAGTTCCGGCTGCGCCAGGTCGTCGACAACATCATGAGCAACGCGATCAAGTACAGTGACCGCGGCACCCTGCGCGTCGCGGCGGCGCTCGACGACGACGGCTGGGTCGCCGTCTCGATCGCCGACGAGGGCATCGGCATGACGCCCGAGGACGTCGAGCGCGTGTTCACCCCGTACTTCCGGGCGCAGAACGCGCAGGAGGGCTCAGTGTCGGGCACGGGGCTGGGCATGGGCATCGCCCGCGACATCGTCGAGGCCCACGGGGGTAGCATCGCGGTGGAGAGCGCCCTCGGACGCGGGACGACCGTCACGGTCCGACTGCCCGCCGCGGATCGTGATGGGGGGGTCGAGTCATGACGCAGGTCGATGTGACCATCGCGCTCGTCGCGATCGCGACCGCCTGCACGATCATGATGATCGGGCTGGGCTTCCTCCCGTTCCCGGGCCGCGCGGCGGCGATCTGGTCGTCGGGCTTCGCCCTCGCCATGCTGAGCTGCTACCTGCTCGTCGTCGCCGACCAGCTCGACTCGAGCTTCCTGCGCGCCGCCGCGCACGGCCCGATCCTGTGCGCCTCCGCCTTCGTGTGGGTCGGACTGCGAGCCCGTCGGGGGCGTGAACCGATCATGCTGGTGCCCACGATCGTCGTTTTCAGCGCGCTCGCGATCGTCCTCGGCCTCGCAGCCGAGAGCGGCGCCTACGGCACGGTTCTGCGCATCTCGTTCACGGTGGCGGCCGTCGTCGCGGCCCTCACGGCGGGCGAACTGCTGCGGCTGCGCAAGCCGGAGCGCGAGATGTCGCTGCCGCTGCTCGTCGTCTCGCTCGGGTTCATCGGCCTCGCGGCCCTCGTCGTCGTCGACGGTGTGGTGCGCCTCGCCCAGGGCGCCGGCGCGCAGACCGAGGCCGACATGACTGCCCTCTACTCGCTCAACGAGCTCGTCGCGCTCGTGTACCTCGTGTGCGCGGTCGTCACCCTGCTCTACCTCGCGCGTCGCGGCTCGCAGAACGTCGACCCCCGACAGGGACTCGACTTCTTCGGCATCGCGCGTGACCGCCTCGCGCGCGCCAAGGCCGCGGAGGACCGGTGGTGGTCGATCCTCGACGTGCGCCTCGACGATCCGAGCGAGCTGCTCGAGGCGTCGAGCGGTCGCGCCTTCCAACGCGTGACGGCGCGCTTCGCGCAGGACATCCGCGACGTCATGCCTCCCGAGGCCGACATCCACGCGGTCTCCGCCACTCAGGTCCTCGTCCTGCTGCCGCGCCCCGACACCGCCGTCCGCGGTCTGCTCTCGCGACTGCTCGATCGCATCGGGACGCTCACCGACCAGCAGGCGGTGCCCGTCCGACTGTCGGCGAGCATCGGCGTGGCTGCCGCGCCCCTCGCGGATTGGGACCTCGACCGCCTGCGCGCGGCGGCAAGCGACGCCGCCGCGCACGCACAGGTCTCGGGCGGCGACCGCTGGGAACGCGCGGTCTTCGCCCCCTGATCCGGCGCGGTCGGCCGACCCCCGTAGGATCATGCCGATGCCCGAGACTTTCCTGCCCCCTGCCGCCCGCACCGCGGGGCGCGTCGTCATGTGGGCCCTCGGGCTCGCGCTCCTGTTCGTCCTCTTCGCTCTGGGGTGGATCGCGGTGCGCGGGTACCTCGCCTACGACCACCTCTCGAGCGCGCAGAAGCGGGCGCCCGAGATCGCGTCGGACCTCGGCGACCTGAGCGCCGCGGGTGAGACGATCGACGAGATCGCGCGCCACACCTCCGCCGCGCGCGAGCTGACCTCCGACCCCCTCTGGCAGGGCGCCGAGGGCGTGGCCTGGATCGGCCCGCAGCTCTCCGCGGTCGCCGACGTCGCCGCGGCGGTCGACGACGTCGTCACCGGCACCGCCCGCCCCATCGCCTCCGTCGCCGTCGGGTTCGGCGCCGAGGCGTTCGTTCCCGTCGACGGCCGCATCGACACGTCGGCGTTCGCGGCGCTCGCGGATCCGGCCACGGATGCCGCGGGGGTCGCGGCATCCGCTCGTGACGACGTGGCGGCGATCGACCGCACGCCCCTCGTCGCCCCCATCGCCGACGCCGTCGACCAGTTGGGCGACGCCCTCTCGCAGGTCGCCGCGGGAACCGACGCCCTCGCGCGTGCCAGCAAGCTGCTGCCGTCGATGCTCGGCGCCGAGGGCGCGCGCAACCACCTTCTGCTCGTGCAGAACAACGCCGAATGGCGCACCCTCGGCGGCATCGTCGGCTCGATGACCCCGGTGCGCGCCGACGACGGACGCCTCGCGCTCGGCGAGCAGATCCAGGCCCGCGCGACGACGCAGTACCCCGAGTCGATCCTCGACCTGGGTGAGTACGCCTCCATCTACCAGGCCAAACCGGGGCGCTTCCTGCAGAACATCACGCAGGTGCCCGATTTCCGGCTCACCGCCGAGTTGGCGAAGGAGTTCGCGGCGCGCGAGGACGTGCCCGTCGACGGCGTCATCTCCATCGACCCCGTCGCCCTGTCGTACCTGCTCGAGGCGACGGGCCCCGTCGACCTGCCGACGGGCGTGACGTTGACAAGCGCCAGCGCCGCACAGTTCCTGCTCAACGACGTCTACCTCGACTACCCCGACGCCGACCAGCAGGACCTCGTGTTCTCGGCAGCGGCGGGCGCGGTCTTCTCGGCGCTGACGAGCGGCGACGTGGACGCCGGTGCGCTTTTGCGCGCGCTGTCCCGCGCCGGTTCCGAGCACCGCCTGTACCTCTGGAGCGCGGTCCCGGCGGACGCCGACGTCCTCGCCGGCACGACGCTCGCAGGGGCTCCCCCGACGAACGACGACGACACCGCGCGATTCGGCGTGTACCTCAACGACGGCACCGGCTCGAAGATGGACTACTACGTCACGCCCGACGTGAACCTCGCCATCACCGGATGCGGGGTCGGCGCCACCCCGCGCACCCTCACCGTGCAGGTCACGCTGACCTCGAACGCCCCCGCCGACGCCGCCACCTCGTTCCCCGAATACATCACGGGCGGCGGTGCCAACGGCGTCCCGCCCGGCACCGCCCGCGTCGTCGGCGAGGTCTACCTGCCCGAGGGCTTCGAGGTCGCTTCCTCCGAGATCACAACGGAGAGCGGGTTCGGCGGCGGCATGGTCGGCGGCCGTCAGGTGCTGTCGTACTCGGTCGACCTGAAGCCCGGCGACACGCAGACGGTGACGATCGAGGTCACCGCCGACACCGACATCCGTGACGCCGAGGCATGGGTCACCCCCACCGCCGACGCCGATCTCTCGCCGATCGTGCGCGCGTCGTGCGACCCCGCCGACGGCGCGGTCCTCGGCTGACCCGGCCGGCACCCCGAATCGTCACACGACGGAAACCGCAGGTTGGGCGGCCTCAGTTACACTCAGGTGAGTACCCGGCCTGAAAGCAGCATCCATGCGCCGTCTCCCCCGCGCCCTCCTCACGACCACCGTCTTCGCGACACTGGCCGTCGGCGCGCCCGTCGCCGCTCACGCCTCGACGATCTACCCGCCGGTCGACGCCTGCCAGTCGGATGCCGCCGGTGCCGGCCCGGGCGGCACGGTCAGCTTCTCGTGCGACGACACCACGTTCGGCCCGAACGAGACCGTCACGGTCACCGTCACGGGAGAGAACGGCGCCGGCGCGACCTTCGCGATGGTGCGCATGGCCGTCTCGACGGCGAGCGCCGTCTACGAGTCCGACGCGAGCGGGGCGCTGCCCACCGTCCGCATCACCCTGCCTTCGGACGCCCGCGGGGTCTACAACATCGCCGCCGTCTCGGCGACGTCGGCCGGCGGCACCGCCAGCGCCGTCATCGACACCAGTCAGAGCACCGACCCGCTCGTGCGGGCGGGCTTCGACGGCACCCAGCTCACGGGCCTGTGGATCGGCGCCGGCGCGCTCGTCGCGGCGGGTGCCGTCATCCTCGTCGCCGCGGGTCTGCGTCGCCGACGGGACCGGATCGACGACTGACGTCAGGCGACGTCGGGCTTCGCCCGCGCGATCGGCTCAGCCGTCACCAGGATCGGCAGGTGGTCGCTCGCCCCCTGCGGCAGCGTCCGCACCTGCTGGATCTCGAACCCGCTCGAGGTCGCGAAGTCGTAGTAACCCTTGAAGAACTTGTACCGCGTGTACGTGCGCGCATCGCTGAGACTCAGCTCGTATCCGCTCTCGCGGATGACCTGCCCGAGGTTCTCCTTGAACACCGGGTAGTTGAAGTCGCCGACCATGAGGATCGGCGCGCCCTTGCCGAGCGTCGACAGCTCGCGCAGCGCCGCCCGGATCTGATGACGACGCAGCGAGTTGAGCGCGGTGAGCGGTGCCGCGTGGAAGGACGCGACGATGAACTCGGTGCCGTGATCGATGTCACGCAGGTGGAGCCCCAGCATCCGCTCGTCGGCGGGCTTGAGGACGATGTCGTGCAACGACTTCTTGAGCGAGAAGGTGCGGCTCGCACCGGCGCGGAACCCGTTCTCGCGGTAGTAGATCGCCAGGCCCAATCGATTGGAGCGGGTCGCGTCGGCGAGGACGAGGCCGCCGATGCGCTCGGGCATGTCGGTCGTGTCCACCTCTTGCAGACACAGCACGTCGACGTCGTAGCGGCTCACCAGTTCGGTGAGTTCGCCCGCCGCGGCGTGCTTGCGCAGGTTGTACGAGACGACACTGATCATCGGAGTATCAGCCTATGACTAGAGTTCAAGAGTGGCTCCCAGGAAGAAGCTGCGGATGCCGCCGGCCCGCGTACTCGTCCCCCTGGGCATCGTGCTGGGACTCGTCGTGGTCCTCGTGCTCGTGGGTGTCATCGGAGGCGCCGTGACCCGCGGATTCCACGCCCTCACGGCGCGCGCCCCCGAGATGGGGACGACCGTCATCGCGCCGACCCAGGCGAAGGCCGCCGCAGCCGCGCGCGAGCTCTCCGGTGAGCAGAAGGATGCCGCCGACTACCTCGCCGCGCAGCCGACCGCCTACTGGCTGACCCCCGAGCAGGACCCCATCGGCACCGCCGGCGGGACCGTGCTCGACCTCATCTCCCAGGCGCGCGATCAGGGACGCTCCGTCGCACTGGTGGTCTACGGGCTGCCCGGGCGCGACTGCGGCAACCACTCCGCCGGCGGCCTGTCCGAGCAGGACTACCCGGTCTGGCTGCGCGAGATCGGCTCGGCCCTCGAAACCGCGCCCGACGTGCAGAAGATCGTCGCGCTCGAGCCCGACAGCATCGCCCTGTCGGAGGAGTGCGGCAACATCGCCGATCGCGCCCGCCAGCTCAGCACGGCGGTCGACCTGATCACATCGCCGAACACCTGGATCTACATCGACGGCGGGCACAGCAACTGGCTGCCGCCGCAGAAGATGGCCGACCTCATCCGGCAGACCGGTGTCATCGACCGGGTGCGCGGCTTCGTGACGAACGTCTCGAACTACCAGTCCCCCGCCGACGAGTTCGCCTACGCGGCGTCGCTGTCGTCGCTCCTCGACGGAGCGCACGCCATCGTCGACACCTCCCGCAGCGGCGCGGCCACCTCGGGCGGCGAATGGTGCAACCCCCCGGGTCAGCTCGTCGGCGAGCCGGGCGGCACCTTCCACGACACCGTCGTCGACACGAACCTCTGGATCAAACCGCCGGGCGAGAGCGACGGCGAGTGCAACGGCGGACCGGCGGCCGGTGTCTACTGGCCCGAAGCCGGCGTCGAGCTGACGCGGGACGTCCGGTGAGCGCCTCCGCGGCCGCGCGAGGCGGCGCCTGCCGCCTGTGTAGCATGAGGACCGACTTTCACACGCGATTCGGGGGGCTACATCGATGAGTGATTCGATGTCGATGCATAAGACGGCGGTCATCGTCGAGGACGATCCCGACATCCGTCATCTCATCGTCGAGGTCCTCGAGGCCGCCGGCTTCTCGACCGTCTCGGTCGGCAACGGCATCGACGGCGTCCGCGCCGTGCTCTCGTATCAGCCGCTCATCACGACCCTCGACGTCAACATGCCCGGCATCGACGGGTTCGAGGCGGCGCGCCGCATCCGTGCGCAGAGCGACACCTACATCATCATGATCACCGGCCTCGAAGAAGAGGCGGACGTCGTCCTCGGCCTCGGTGCCGGCGCCGACGAGTACGTCGTGAAGCCGTTCCGCCCGCGCGAACTGCGTGCGCGCGTCGAGTCGCTGCTGCGCCGCCCGCGCGCCACCGGCACGGCCGTCGCCGCCGCGCCGCGGCAGGAGGCGACCGGTCCGTCGTTCCCGGGCGCACGACCCGCCGTGCCGCAGTACGACGCCGTGCCCACCTCCCCCGTGTTCGACGAGCGCATCATGACGCCCGTGTACAGCGAGCAGCCGCCGCAGGGCGGTGCGGTGGTCCTGCCGCCGCAGGGCGTTCCGCAGCAGGGTGCGCCCCACCCGGGCATGCCGCATCCCGGCGGCCAGCCGCCGGTCGCGCAGCCCGGCAACGCGGTGGCCCCGGCATCCGCTGTCCCGCCCGTGGGCGGACCCGGCTGGACCGTGCACCGCGACCTCGCCGTGCACGCCGAGCACCGGGTCGTCCTCGTCGCGGGGCGCGAGCTGACGCTCACCCGCACGGAGTTCGACCTGCTGTCGACGCTCATGGAATCCAAGCGTCGCGTGCGCAGCAAGGCCGACCTCACGCTCGTGCTGCGCGGCGAGTCGTACGTGACGAGCTACTTCGTCGGCGAGGCCGACAAGCGCGCGATCGAGGCGCACATGACGAACCTGCGCCGCAAGCTCGGCGACAACCCGAACAACCCCCGGTACATCGAGACCGTCCGGGGTGTCGGCTACCGCCTCACCTCCGAAACGGTCGCCGGCGCCTGACCCTCGCCCCGGCATCCTTTCGCCGAATCACCACCCCGCTGCCGAGTCACCACCCGACGGCGCGCATCTGAGTGGTGAGTCGGCACGCGAGTGGTGAGTCGGCACGCCGATCGTGAATCGGCGCAGACCGGATGCCGGGGCTCGGACATCCGATCTCGATCGCCGTATCCGCGGAGATCCCGCCCGACACGCCGCATCGAGACCCCGGCACGCGGCGTGTCGCCGAGAATCTCCGCGGTTGTGGCCCACGCCGCGCACCGGGAGTCGACGCAGAGCGGATGCCGCGCACCGGGAGTCGGCGCAGAGCGGATGCCGCGCACCGGGAGTCGACCCAGCCCGGATGCCGCGCAACCCGGAGCCGCGCCGGCGCGGGGTCAGACCTTGTAGCCCTGGTGGCGCTGGAACAGCTTGATGGCCATCGTGAGGGTCTGCAGCACCGTGACGACACCGACGATCGGCCAGCCGACCCACAGGATCGCGGACTGGGTGATCGGGTCGAGCAGGTTCCAGATGACGGCGATCGCGACGGCGACGATGGCGAGGATGATGAAGGGCGTCCAGTGTCCGAAGCTCACGCCGCCCTTCTCGGCTCTCGCCTGCAGGGCCCAGTTGTCGACCTTCTTCTTGGAGAGGAAGCGGGTCCACGACCGGATGAAGTGGCTGATGCGGATCCACATGAAGATCTCGGCGGGGAACAGCAGCACGGCGAAGGCGATGTCGCGCGAGTTGCACTTCTCCATCGCGCGCGCCATGCGCAGGTTCAGGCCGGCGGCGACGAGCGGCGGGATCAGCCACCACGGCGAGAACACGAACGCGTTGATCGACAGCGACGCGATCAGCAGGGTGATGAACGCGACACGGACGAAGAAGTTCGTGAGCATCGAGAACTGCTCGAACCAGCGCAGACGCAGGTTCGGGTGGAACGGCTGCCCCTTCGTGTCTCCTCGCTGACCGGGCCACATCAGCTCGATGGCGCCGTAGGTCCACTTGACCTGCTGCGCGTCGTACCCCTTGAGGGTCGTCATGCCGCCGACATCCGCTCGCGCGAACGGGCTGATCTTGGTGAGATAGCCGGCCGACTTGATCTGGAGCGAGAGCAGCGAGTCCTCGACCTCGGAGTCCTTCACCCACGGCGAGTTCTGGTGGTTCTCCTTCATGACGTCGCGCAGGGCGGTCGTCGAGAAGATCGAGAACTGTCCGCCGAGCACGGCCATGTTGCGTCCGCGCAGCAGGTTCTGCATGTTGAAGGCCGCGAACTGCGTGCGCTGACCGGCGATGAGCCACTTGGCGATGAAGCCCTTGATGGGTCGGTCGTCGATCGTGTAGATCGCCGAGATGCCGCCGATGCGCGAGTCCGAGACGGCCTCGTTCTCGAGGTACTCCACGGCGCGGCGGTCGGCGGTCGTGTCGCCGTCGACGCCGAGCAGGTAGTCGTACCCCTCGACGAGGGCGTAGCCGTAGTTGAGCGCGCCGACCTTCTTGTCGGGGTTCTTGCCGATGTCGTGGACGAAGACCTCGGTGAACTGCAGCCCGAGCTCGGTCTCGACTTCGTGGGGTCCCGAGAACTCCGACGCGATCTTGACCGTGTCATCGGAGGTGTTGTTGACGACCACGTGGATCACGTCGGGCACGCGGCTCTGCTCGAGGAGAGAGCGGATGACGTCGGCGATCGACTCGGCCTCGTTGTAGGCCGGGACGACGCATCCGATCGTCGACCGGTGCACCGAGTGGTGCTCGAGCACCGAGGCGAAGTCGTCGGCGAACTCGTCCACCGGGACGATCTCGCCGGGACCGCCGGGCGACGCGGCATAACCGGCAGCTTCGGGGGCCGCCTGCCAGGAACCCTGCGGGGCGACGCCCTGCCACTGCGCCTGCGGCTCCTGCCACTGCGGGGCGGGCTGCTGCCATTGCGGCTGCTGCTGCGCCTGCGGAGGCTGCCACGCGGGCTGCTGGCCCCACTGCGGCTCCTGGCCCGGCCAGGCGCCGGCCGCCGGCTGCGCGCCCACCGGGGGCTGCGCGGGCTGCCAGCCCTGCGGGCCGGGGATGTACGGACTCGTCACGTCGGTTCCTCGAACTGGATCACGGAGTGGTGGGACCGCCGGTACCGGGGGTGGTGGTCCACCCGTCGGTGCCTGTGGTTCCCTGGGAGCCGTCGTTCGACGTGCCGTCGGTCGCGCCCCCCGTGGACCCGTCGGTCTCTGTCTCACGAGGATAGATCGCAATCGGGATGACGGGGTAGACCGTCTGCTGCACGAACGACTTGTCGTCGTCGGCCGCCCCCTCGACCCACACGTCGAGCGCGAACTGCAGCGTGATCCCGTAGGTGTCCGGCGGCAGCTGGTTGATCGTCGTCTCGGGGACGAGCAGACCGCCCTGGTAGCTGTTGATCAGCAGGCCCTTGCTCGAGCGAATCGTGTCGGTGGGCACGAGCGTGCGGGGGTCGGCGCTGAACTGGAACGGCGAGCTCACCTGGTTCGAGGACTGCGCGGTCTGCGACGAGATCGACACGTTCGAGAGGAACACGCGACGCTTCTGCTTGAGCACCGCCTTCTCGTCGACGCGGGTGTCCTTGACGTTGACCGCGAAGCCGAAGGTCTTCGCGTTGTCGGCGTACCACTCGCGGGTGCGCTTGGAGTCGACGGCCCAGAAGTCGAGGATGATGTCGAGACCGTCGGCGATCTCGTACGTCATCTGCACCGAGCCGTCGTACGTGAACTGCGAGTCGAACGGCATCTCCACCGTCCCGGTCGCGGGCGTCGCGTTCGGAGCGGGGGTGGCGGCGACGTTCTCGCTCGTCCCCGAGATGGAGTTGAAGGCTTCGACGACCTGAGCGCACCCCGAGAGCGACAGCGCAGCCGCGGCGGCCAGGGCGACGACGCCGAGCCGGCGACGGGCTGTGGGACGGATGGACATGCGCGAACCTCGTTCGGTGTGAAGGATGGAGGGCACCGGCGGCGGGGTTCGGGTCGCCGCCGCCAGTGCCACGTCTTCACCGTAGGCGCGGAAACCCTCGCTCACCGGTGACTTCGCGAAGCCTCGCGCTGGTCTTTACCGGACCTTGAGGTTCTTGAGGTTCAGCCGGATGCCGCCTGCTGCGCGATCGCGACCGTCACCGTGTCGGTCGCGGTCTGCTTCGCGTACTCGTCGGCTTTGGGTTTGGTCTGCACGAGGAAGTCGTACGTGAACTGCAGCGTGACGTAGGTGGCGTCTTCGGGGACCTGCCCGACGTTGAACGTCTGCGAGTAGCTGTAGGGCTTCAGGACGAGGTAGCCGTTCTTCACGCTCGCCTCGTCGATCTGCGGGTCGAGCGCGGGGAAGGTCTCTTCGGCGTTCGCGGGGACCGCGAGCATCGTGGCCTTCTGCAGGTACACCTTCTGCCCGTCGTTGGGCGTGATGGTCGTCACGAGCGACAGACTGACGGGCTTGACCGCGTTCGCCGTCCATCGGTCCATCCGCAGGTCCGACCAGTAGTTGACGGCGACACTCACGGCGCCTGCCGTCAGGTCCCGCTGCGTGGACCCGCTCGAGAGGTCGTTCTCGACCGGAGGCGCGACCACGACCGGCGAGCTCGACACCGCGGCCGGGGCCGTCGGGGTCGGGCTCTGCAGGGCCCACGGGGACGGGCCACATCCCGACAGCACGACCGCGCTGCCGACGAGCGCCGCCGCGGCGGCCAGACGCATGGTTCTCATCCGCATCATGACCCCTCCCTGCGGTGCGGTCAGTCTACAAGTGCGGATGCCGCTGCCACCCGATGCGGATGTGTCGACCCGTGACACTGTTTACCTGATCGAAACCCGCTGTAGTTGCTCTTCCTGAGCGATTCCTGAATACTGGCAATGTCCAACCAACGGGGGGCGGCCGGTTGGATCTTCTTTTGCCGTCTGCGCCCCGAACTCAAGACGACCGAAAGAAGCACCATGAAGCACAAGATCAGCAAGGCTGCGGCGGCTCTCGCCGTCGCCATCGCGGCGGTCTTCGCGGCTCCGGCCGTCGCGAGCGCCTACACTCCGACCCCCGCCGGCCCCGAGACGATCACGATCACTCCCGGCGGCACGGTTCCCGTTCAGTTCACCGGCTTCGAGCCGGGCGAGCAGGTCACCTTCACCCTGACGGGTGAGGGCGTCGGCCCCGACAACCTCGCCTTCGTCTCCTTCGCTGTGACCTCCACGTCTGTCACGAAGGACGCGAGCGAAGACGGTGCAGCCACGGCTACGGTCACCCTCCCCGACGACGCGACCGGCACCTACACGCTGGCCGCGGTGGGCTCCGAAAGCGGCGCGGCTGAGCCCGTGACGATCGCGCTCGCCGCTCCGGCAGGCGGCGACGGTGGTTCGGACGACGGCAGCGCCGGCGGCCCCGCCCTCGGTGACACCGGTTTCGACGGTGACGCGCTCCTCGGCCTCTGGGTCGGCGGCGGCGTCCTCGTCCTCGCCGGTGCGAGCATCGCGGTCGCGACCTCCGTGCGCCGCACGCGTCGGGCATAAGGCACTCGCGAACCATCGCAACAGGAGAACCCCCGGGCCACGGCCCGGGGGTTCTCCTGTTCTCGCGTCATCGGGGCTCAGTCGTCGGAGGCGCCCAGTTCCCGTCGGGCCCGGGTCTGCTCCGCGCGCGCGGCCAGCAGATCATCCGCCGGGTAGCCGACCTCGGTGAGCGTCAGGCCGCGCGCGGCGAGCACCTTCACCTCGTTCGTGCGGACGAGCTCGTCGCGGATCTCCACGACCCGATCGATTCCGATCCGCCCCTCCCCGACCGCGACGCACGCGCCCACGAGCGCCCGCACCATGCTGTGGCAGAACGCGTCCGCCTTGACCGACGCGATCAGCGCACCGGACTCGTCCCGGCGCCACCCGTACTCGAGCAGCGTGCGGATCGTCGTCGCCTCCTCGCGCGGTTTGCAGTAGGCGGCGAAGTCGTGCAGTCCGCGCAGGCTGCGGGCAGCGGCATCCATCGCCGCCACGTCGAGTTCCGCCGCGACCCACGTTGTGCGGCCGCGCTCCAGCGGGTCGTACCCGGTGACGCGGTCGGCGACGCAGTAGGCGTACCGACGCCAGACGGCCGAGAAGCGCGCGTCGAAACCTTCCGGCGCGACACCCACACGGTGGACGGCGACGTCCGGGTAGGGACCGAGCACTCCGTTGATGCGCGCGGCGAGCGCCTCGGGCTCCGGTCGCCGTCCCGACAGCAGCCGGTGCTCCTGCCCTTCGGTCAGGTCGAGGTGCGCGACCTGCGCTGACGCGTGCACCCCGGCATCCGTCCGTCCGGCGACGACCAGCCGCGGATCCCCGCCGAGGATGCGGGCGATCGCCGCCTCGAGCGTCCCCTGCACGGTCCGCAGGCCCGGCTGTCGCGCCCAGCCTCGGAAGTCGGTGCCGTCGTAGGCGAGATCGATCCGCAGGCGCACGGTGTCAGCCTATCCGCGCCGGTCAGACTGCCGCGTCGACCTCCGCGCGCGTGGGCGGGTTGGCGCCGGGTCGCGACACCGTGATCCCCGCCGTCACGACGGCGCGGCGGAGCGCGCGCGGCAAAGCGTCGGCGTCGCCCGCGAGCAGTCCGGGGTCGTCGACGAGGCTTGTGATGAGGCTCGACATGAACGCGTCGCCCGCGCCGATCGTGTCGGCGACGTCGACGACGAGCGGCGCGACCTCGACGAGACCCGACGGCCCGAGCGCGAGGGCGCCCTCGCCGCCGCGCGTCATCACGACGATCTGCGCCCCCCGGGCGGCGATGGTCTCGAGCACGCGCGCGGCGGGCACACCCGGGTAGAGCGCCTCGGCATCCTCATCGCTCAGCTTCACCAGCGTCGCCGCCGCGAATGCCCGCTCGGCGACCGGCCGCGGGTCGGGTCCGACGAGCGCCGGCCGCACGTTCGGGTCGACCGTCACGACACGGCCCGCCTGCCGTGCGCGTTCGAGGGTCGCGAGCGCGACGTCTCCCCCGGGCTGCAGGAACAGCGCGATCGACCCGGAGTGGACGACGGATGCCGCCGCTGCCGCGTCGGCCGCGGCATCCGCCTCGAGCGCCCAGACGATGTCGAAGTCGTACTCGGCCGAGCCGTCGGCGCGGAGCCGGGCACGGGCGGTGGAGGTCGCGGCATCCGTCCAGGACGCCTCGTGGACGACCGCCCCCGACGCGGCTACCTGCTCGGCGATCCGGCGGCCGCGGTCATCGCGGCCGAGGCGCGTCAGCAGGGTCGCCGGCACGTCCTGCCGCGCGATGCCGACGGCCACGTTCGCGGGACTACCGCCGACGAACTCGGCGTCACCGCCGTCCCGTTCCACGATGTCGATGAGCGCTTCGCCGAGGACGAGGACGGCGTGCCGAGAGGTCATGCCCTCACTTTCGCACGTCGCCCGCGGGCGCGCACGTCGATGTCAGCGGACGACGGCGGTGACGGTCGGCAGGTGCGAGAGGAGCTCCTGACTGATCGACCCGAGCAGGAAGCGGGCGAGCGCACCCCGGCCGTGAGTGCCGACGACGACCATGCGGGCGTCGGCGGCGATCCCGGCCAGCACCTGCGACGGATAACCGCGCTCGACGCGGCGGACGATGCGCAGGTCGGGGTAGCGCGACGACAGGCCGGCGACGGACAGCGCCAGCACCTCCTCGGCCGTCGACTGCATGTTCGCGAGGTAGAGGTCGGGGTAGACCTCCATCGCGTTCCGCGGCGTGTGCAGCGGCGTCCAGACGTTCACCGCGATGAGCGGCTCGCCGAGCCGGTCCGCCTCCGCGGCGGCGAACTCGATCGCGTGCTCGGACACCTCGGACCCGTCGATGCCGACGACGATCCCCGCCCCCTCCCCGAGATCGCGGTCGGGGACGACCACGACGGGGCACTTCGCGCCCGCCGCGATCCGGATGCCGTGCACCCCGCGTGCCGGGCCGGTCCCTGGTCCCCGGTAGTCGCTGCCGATGACGAGGAGCGCGGCGTCCGCGGCGGCTTCGATGAGCTTGGTGACGGGGTTGCCGGATTCGACGCGGGTCGTGACCGGGACCCCGGCATCCGTCACCCGCGCCGCCTCGCCGTCGAGCAGACGCTGCGTCGCGGTCTGCGCCGCACCGAGCACCTCGGCCTCGCCGACGGCCCCGACAGCGCCGCCGACGACCGAGACGAGCTCGACCGCCTGCTGGCGCTGGGCGGCACGAGTGACTGCCCAGTCCACGGCACGGCGCGACACCGGGGCACCCGTGACTCCGACGATGATCTTTCCGGCCATGCTGCACGTCCCTTCTGGGGGCGACGCGCCCGCCGGATCGCGGTGACGTCTGCGGGCGCTCGTCCGTGTCTCGGTGATGCCAACCTATCCCGACCACGGGCGCGGCGGGAAGGGGCGGGCCCGTTCAGGATGCCGACCTAGACTGGATGCCGCGAATCGCCCGCTCGCCTCGAGACCCCTCCCCGCTTCGACATGACTCGACCTTCTTCCGCGCGCCTGCCGGGCCTCGACGGACTTCGCGCCGTCGCGGTCCTGCTGGTCGTCGTGTACCACCTGTTCCCGGCGCTGCCCGCCGGGTTCCTCGGTGTCGACGTCTTCTTCGTGATCTCCGGGTTCCTCATCACGACCCTCCTCCTCCGCGAGCACGACGAGCACGGCCGGATCGGCCTGGTGGACTTCTGGCGGCGGCGGGCCCGCCGGCTGCTGCCCGCGATCGGGGTCGTCGTCCTCGTGACCGCGTCGCTCGCCTGGATGGTGGGCGGCGACATCCTCGTGGGCCTCGGCGGTCAGCTGCTCGGGGCGACGACGTTCTCGTACAACTGGGTCGCCGTCGCGAACGGGTCGTCGTACTTCGGCGGCGGTCTCGACTCCTCCGCGCCCGAACTGCTGCGGAACCTGTGGTCCCTCGCCGTCGAGGAGCAGTTCTACCTGCTCTGGCCGCTGCTGCTGCCGCTCGTCCTGCGGCTGCGACGCGGCCGCGTGCCCGTCGCCGTCGGGTTGGCGGCGGCATCCGTCCTGGCCGCGGTACTCCTCGCCGGCAGCGGCGCGACCCGCGTGTACTACGGCACCGACACGCACGCCTTCGGTCTGCTGCTCGGCGTCGCCCTCGCCTTCCTGCGCCCGGCGGAGCGCCGCGGCGGTGTGCCTGCCGTGGTCGGCGGCGCAGCGATCGCCGGGGTCGTCGCGCTCGCGTTCGTGACGCCGGGCGACGGGATCGAGACCTTCCCCGGGCTTCTCGTCGCGGCATCCGTCCTGACCGTCGTGGCGATCGCGGCAGCCGTGCGCGCGGGTTCGCGCCTCGGACGGGCGCTCGACGTCGCGCCGCTGCGCTGGATCGGCGAGCGGTCCTTCGGGATCTACCTCTGGCACTGGCCTCTCGTCGTCATCCTGACGGTCGCGACCACGCGCTCCTCCCCCGACGTCGCGGTGCCGGTCGAGGTCGCGCTCCTCACCCTGGCGCTCACGCTGGTCGCCGCCGAGGTGTCGTTCCGCTTCATCGAGCAGCCGGTACGCCGGCTCGGGTTCCGCGCGTCGCTCCGGTCCGTCGGGCGCGCGTTCCGCGGCGGCCCCGTGCGACGCCTCGCCGCCACGGCCGCGATGGCCGCAGGGCTCCTCGTCGTCGCC
>NZ_JAMXSA010000025.1:0-38032 GCF_024124465.1 Microbacterium sp. CnD16-F | reverse complement strand
CGCGTCCGGGCGACGCTCGGCCTGTGCTGCGCCTTCGGCCGTCGCCGGGCCGGTGGATGCCGGCGGCCAGGGCTCGCCGCCCGGGGTTCGCGGCAGTCCGCGTCGTGTCGCGGTCGCGGGGGCCGAGGCGTGGTGCGAGGCGACCGCATCCTCCGTTGTCGTCGACCCGGAAGCCCGTGTCGCGGACTCAGCCGACGCTGTCGTCGCGGAGTCGGTGGGCGGCGCCACCTCGTCGGGGACCGAAGCCGCGCCCGCATCGGCGAGCTGAGCCGCAGCTGCATCGGCGACCGGTGCCGCGGCTGCGTCGGCGACCGGAGCCGACCCTGCGGGTGGCCAGGGGTCGCCGCCGGAGACGCGCGGGAGCCCCCGACGCACGGAACGCGCGTATGTCGCCATCCGCTCCTACTTCTTCTTCGCCTCGAGCGCCGCGATCAGCTGCGGCACCACGGTGAACACGTCACCGACGACGCCGAAATCAGCGATGTCGAAGATCGGCGCATCTCCATCTTTGTTCACGGCGACGATGGTCTTCGCCGTCTGCATGCCGGCCTTGTGCTGGATGGCACCCGAGATGCCGAGCGCGATGTACAGCTGCGGCGAGACCGAGACGCCGGTCTGGCCGACCTGGTACGAGTAGGGCACGTAGCCGGCGTCGACCGCGGCGCGCGACGCACCAACCGCGGCGCCGAGCACATCGGCGAGCTGCTCGACGAGGGCGAACTTCTCGCCCGAACCGAGTCCGCGACCACCCGACACGACCTTCGTCGCTCCCCGCAGCTCCGGACGGGTCGAGGTGACGGTCGCCTCTTCGAACCCCGTGATGGTGGCCGCCGGCGCACCGGATGCCGTCACCTCGAGCGGCACCACCCGCGGCGCGGTGACCGCCTCGGCGCGGTGCTCGACGGCGCCCTGACGCACCGTGACCACGAGCGGCCCGAAGGTCGCCGCACCGGTGACCGTGTAGGCGCCGCCGTACACGGAGTGCTCCGCGAGCACACCCTCCTCGTCGCGTGCGACACCGACGGCGTCGACGCACAGCGCCGCGGACGTGCGCGCCGCGAACCTGCCGGCGACGTCGCGCCCCTCGATCGAGTTCGACACCAGCACCGCATCGGGCTGGACGAGAGCGGATGCCGCGGCGAGCGCGTCGACGACGGGCACCGTGAGCGCGGTGTCGGCGCCCCCGAGCCCGCAGACGAGCACGGTCGCCGCGCCGCGCTGACCGGCGGCCTCGGCGAGAGCGGCGTGACGCGACTCGTCGGCGACGATCAGCGCGACAGGCGAGCCGACGCGTGCGGCGGCGCCGAGGAGGCCGGCGGCCGACGCGGCGAGGTCGCCGGAGGGGGTGACATCGAGCCACACCAGGACGGAATCTGCAGCGAAATCGGTCATCGCGGTGCTCCTCAGACCAGTCGGTTCTCGATGAGGTAGGCGGCCAGCTTCTCGCCGGCATCCCCCTCGTCGGTGATCTTGACCCCGGCGGTGCGGGGCGGCTTCTCGGCGATGGTCGTCATGATCGACTGCGGCGCGGCCCCGGGGTCGACGTCGACGCCGAGGTCGGCGAGCGTCAGCGTCTCGAACGGCTTCTTCTTCGCCGCCATGATCCCCTTGAAGTTGGGGAAGCGGGCGTCCGGGAGCGCCTCGGTGATGGAGATCACCGCAGGGAGTTCCGCGGTGACGCGGGCGGTGCCGAAGTCCGTGGCGCGCGTTCCCTGGACGGACTCAGCAGAGATCTCGACGGATGAGAGCGCGGTCGCCTGGGGTACGCCGAGGTGCTCGGCGAGCATGGCCGGGAGCACGCCGCCGGCGCCGTCCGTCGACAGGTTGCCGGTGATCACGAGGTCGAAGCCGGTGCGGGTGATCGCGGCGGCCAGCGTGCGGGCGGTGACACCGAGATCAGCGCCCGCGAGCGCCTCGTCGACGATGTGGACAGCCGACGCCGCGCCCATCGCGAGAGCCTTCCGGATCGTCGCCGTCGCGGCATCCGAGGCCATCGACATCACGACGACCTCCGTGTCGGCGTTCTTCTCTGCGTACGACAGCGCCACCTCGAGCGCACGCTCGCCGATCTCGTCGAGAACACGCTCGGAGGCGCCACGGTCGGCCAGCCCCGTCTCGAGATCCAGCTTGCGGTCGCCGTACGTGTCCGGCACCTCTTTCACCAGGACGACGATCTTCATTGACTCCTCCTCGACATCGCATCCGAGTCTACGGTCGGCGTCCGCGGGACGCAGTGTCACGGGGCGAGCATCTCGGTCCCGCGCGCGTCATCCGCCGAGCGCGCGGAGCCGGCTGAGTGCCCGGTCGGCGTCGAGAGGAACGTTCGCGGCCTGGCGCAGCGTGTCGAATGGCGCATGCGCGTGCACGACGAATCGCACGTCGTGGTCGTAGAGCACGTCGACGAGGGTCGTGAAGCGCATGAGGGGTTCGCGGCGCACCGTGGCGAGGTCGGGCACGGACCGGAGCGTGAGCTCGGAGTACCGGTCGGCGAGCCACTGGTACTGCCGTACGCCGAGGGGCGCCTCGCACAGACGGGCGAAGTCGAACGTGACCTGCGCGCCTTCCGCAGAGAGTGCCGGCAGCGGGATGCCGTCGGCGCGCAGCACCACGCCGGCGTCGGCGGGCGGCGCATCCGCGGCCGGGCTGACGTGCCAGATACCCGAGGCGAATCGCGTGTGCGCGTCGGCGCCGGCGGTCCGGTGATCGGGGCCGTCGCCGATCGGGACGACGGCGAAGGACGACTCGATCCGCGCGATCGCGGGGAGGAATCGGTCATGGAGTCGCGGATCGGGGAGGAGGTCGGCGGGGGCGTAGTTGCTGGTGGCGATGAGGGGGATGCCGTCGTCGGCGGTGACGTTCAGCAGCGCGTCGAGGTAGACGGCATCCGCGACATCATGCACATGGAACTCGTCGACCAAGAGGACACGCACGCCGTGCAGGAGGCGGCGCAGCACGATGGCGGGGGCCTTCCAATCGCGGACCAGCTCGGCCTGCAGCCGTCGGAACAGCTCGTTGAGGTGCAGCCGGAGCACCGGCTCGGGCCGGAACGCGGCCAGGTACCGCTCGGCGAGCATCGACTTGCCGCGACCGACGCCGCCCCAGAGGTACACGTTGCCGGTCGACGCGGCGGCGATCGCCTGGACGGCGTCACGCTGCGCGGGATCGAGATCGAGGTCGTCGGTGTCCGCGACGAACCGCGCGGCGACCGCGGGAGTGAAGGCTGGCCGGACGCGCTCGGAGAGCTCGTCTGCGGGCTGGACGCGCTCGGGGAGCTCGTCTGCGGCGCGATCAGTCACGCCACCATGCAATCACGCCCCGCAGAACCTCGAGCGGCGGCCGCCGCACAAGCGCAGCGCTCAGCGGTGCGTGAACCCGGGCGCGCGCTTCTCGCGGAAGGCGGCCATGCCCTCCTTCTGGTCCGCGGTGTCGAACAGTCCCGCGAACGCGTGCTTCTCGTAGCGCAGGCCCTCCGCCAGCGTCGACTCCAACGCCACGTCGAGCGCCTCGGTGGCGGCGTACAGCGACGGCAGCGACTTCGCCGCAATCGTCTCCGCCGTCCGCTGCGCGTCGTCGAGGAGGTCGGCAGCCGGCACCACTCGGGAAACGAGCCCGGCGCGCTCCGCCTCCTCCGCCCCGAAGTGACGCCCGGTCAGGATGAGTTCGGCCGCTTTGAACGACCCGACCGCGCGCGTCAGCCGCTGCGTCCCGCCCATCCCCGGGATCACACCGAGACCGATCTCCGGCTGCCCGAACGTCGCGGTGTCCGCCGCAAGGATGATGTCGCACATCATTGCCAACTCGCACCCTCCGCCGAGCGCATAACCCGACACGGCGGCGATGACGGGCGTGCGCACCGCCGCGAAGCGGGCCCACCCGCCGAAGTGGTCGCCCATCAGCATCTCGCTGCCGCTCAGCGCTTCCATCTCCTTGATGTCGGCGCCCGCGGCGAAGGCCCGCTCGCTGCCCGTCACGACGATCGCGCCGATGCCGGCGTCGGCGTCGAACGCCTCCGCGGCATCCACCACGTCGCGCATGACCTGCACGTTCAGGGCATTCAGCGCCTCGGGTCGGTTCAGAGTGATCCAGCCGACGCGTCCTCGCGCCGCCGTCACGATGGTCTGGTAATCGGTCATGCCCTCATCGTCGCAGACGCCCGTACCCACGAAAACCGGGGCCTGGATGCCGATCGGCATCCAGGCCCCGTAGTGCTCGCGCAACTTCGTTTCCGGTGTACTCCTCGCTCGTGGTGTTGCCCACCCACTCAAAGCTCGATGTCGCCGAGGTAGCCGAGGTCGGCTGCGAGTTCAGGCCAAATGACGGTGTTGCTCGAGCCCTGGTAGCGGAGCGTCCTCGTCTGCTCGGCGGGGTCCGCAGCCCCGGCGGAGGCCACGCAGCCGCTGGAGGCAAGGACGGCGGCGGCGAGCACGGCAAGGGTGCTGACGCGGGTGAGAGTGCGTGCCATGGATGCTCCTGTGGGTCGGTTCGGAAAGCTCGTGGAGACGAGTGAACCGACCCGATCAGGGGCGTGCGAGCGGCCGTGTCACACGCGGCCGCATCACGTCGAACGGCGTGATGAATTGCAATACGGCGAAACATCGCCTCGACGCGGCAGGGCGCGCGTCAGCGTTCGTTGCCGCGGCGGTAGACGTGGATCTCGCCCGACTTCGTCGCGCGCCACGCGAAGGGCTCGTAGCCGTCGGGCGTGCTCGCAGACATGCCGTCAGTCAACCATCGCCGGGCCGCGGGGACGACACACCCGCGACCCGGCAAGGGGTTCAAGCCGCCGCGTCGACCCGGGGTCGGCGGCGGAACTGTGTGACGAGGCCGAACGCGACCAGTGCGGCGCCGATGACGACGACGAAGCCGACCGGGAACGAGCCACCCGTCGAGGCGAGGCTGCCCGCCTCGACGACCTCGACCGCGGCGCTGAGCGGCGATTCGCCGGCCGTGCGCACGATGAGGGTGTGATCGCCCACTTCGAAGTCGTCGGGGATGTCGATCGCGAACGTCACACGACCGTCGGCGTCTGCGGCGGGGATGCCGGTGACGACGATCGGGTCACTGTTCAGCGTCGCCTCGATCTGCTGGCCGGGCGTGAGACCGGAGACGGTCACCTGAAGCGTGCCGCCCTGCTCGACGACACCCGAGCCGACGTCGATCGACGCCCACGCGCCGTCGCCGTCGCCAGAACCGTCGCCGTCGCCAGAACCGTCGCCATCGCCAGAACCGTCGCCATCGCCAGAACCGTCGCCATCGCCAGAACCGTCGCCGTCGCCGTCGCCATCACCATCGCCGCCGTCGCTGGAGCCGTCGGCATCCTTCTCGACGAGCACCGCGACGGTCCGCGCGGGCACCGTGATCGTGCCCGAAGCGGTCGCCCACTCGGTCTCGCGCACGACGTCGTCGCTGCCACCGGCGAGCGCCGGGGTGAGGGCGAACTCGCGACCGGCGAGCGCGTCGATCTGCTGCGTCGTCGCCTCGGGCGACGCGTTGAAGACCACGAGTGCGCCGTCGAGTTCGGCATCCACATCGACACCTACGGTGTCGTCGATCTGCATCACGATGACACCCGGGGTGGCGTCGGTGCCGCTGTTCGGGAACGACACCTTCTGACCGATGAGGTCGGCCGATCCCAGACGCAGCAGCCCCACCTCGGAGCGCACGCGCAGCAGGTCGAGGGCCTGCGCCTCGGCCGTGGCGATGTCGGATGCCGCGGGCTTCAGCGCCGGGTCGGCCAGCAGCGGCTGCATGATCGACCACTTCTCGCCGTTGTCGGCCTCGCGCGGCAGACCCGACCCGAAGGTCGACTCCTGCCCGGTCCAGTCGATGCGGTTGAACCAGTCTCCCGAGTTGTAGCTGTTGCGGTCGAGCGACTTCGAGCGGAGCAGCTCGGTGCCCGCGTGCCAGAACGACGGGGTCTGCGACAGGGTCGCGGTCGCCAGCGACAGCGTGTTCATGCGCACACGGTCGGCCATCGAGGTCTCGCGCGGAAGCTTGAGCACCGACAGGTCGTACAGCGTCTCGTTGTCGTGCGCGTCGACGTAGGTGATGACCTCGTCGGGCTGATCGGCGTAGCCGGCCGACTGGCCGTTGTAGTCGAGCTCTGCGCCCGTCTTCTCGGCGCCGGTGTGATCGGTCAGCGAGAACCCGCTGAGGTTGCCGGCAAGACCCAGCTTGACCAGATCGGTCTGGTGACCGAGCGCCTCGAGCGCCTCTTCGGCCGTGCCGTTGATCGGGTCGCCGTTGGGGTCGGTGCCGCGGCCGGTGCCGAAGCCCTGTACGAACGTCGACCCGCTGTCGACCGGGCTGCCGCCGTGCACGGCGTCGCGCAGCCGGTCGCTGAAGGTGCCGATGCCGGTGCCGCCGAGGTTGCCCTGCGTCGCCTGCTCGAACAGTGCGCCGCCGGCGACCTCGCCGAAGTCCCAGCCCTCGCCGTACAGGTAGATCTGCGAACCGTCGACGCCGTCCTTCTTGAGCGTCAGCTCGTCGAGCGCCTCGCGGACGGCGAGCATGTTCTCCTTCGAGTGGTGCCCCATGAGGTCGAACCGGAAACCGTCGACCTTGTAGTCGCGTGCCCACGTGACCACGGAGTCGACCATGAGCTTCTCGGCCACCTTGTGCTCGGTCGCCACGTTCTCGCAGCACGTCGAGGTCTCGACGGCGCCGGCGGCGTTGAGGCGGTGGTAGTAGCCCGGCACGATCTGGTCGAGCACCGACTTCTCACCCTGACCGGACTGCGCCGTGTGGTTGAAGACCTGGTCGAGCACGACCTGCAGGCCCATGTCGTGCAGCGCACCCACCATCGAGCGGAACTCGCCCACGCGCGCCCCGCCCTCGGGGTCGGTCGCGTACGAGCCCTCGGGGGTCGAGAAGTGGTACGGGTCGTAGCCCCAGTTGAAGCCGTCGGCATCCACGACTGCTTCGACGCACGCCTGCTGCTGGTCGCTGTCGGGCGCCATCGAGGCCAGGTCGCAGTCGGGGGTCGCCTGCGCGGCGCGGTTCTCTTCGATCGTCGCGATGTCGAACGAGGGAAGCAGGTGCACCGTGTTGATGCCGGCATCCACCAGCTCGCGCAGCTGCTCGGTTCCGGCGCTGTCGCGCGTAAAGGCCAGGTACGTGCCGCGCTCTTCCTCGGGCACCGTCTCGTCGGTGATCGAGAAGTCGCGGATGTGGAGCTCGTAGATCGCACGGTCAACCGGACGGGCCACCTCGGGCGACTCGGTCTTGCGCCACTGCTGCGGCTGCCACGCCTTGTCGTCGAGGTCGATCGCGACCGAGCGCACCGAGTTCTCGGTGAGACCCAGCGAGTACGGGTCGGTGACCTCGTTCGTCTCGATCGCACCCGTCGACGGCGCGTATACGACGACCTCCCAGCGGTACTCGTCGCCCTTCAGCGCGTTCTTGCCCGCGACAGCCCACACACCCGATGCGGCATCGAAGGCGGCTTCGTGGCGCTGCGGGTCGCCCTCGGATCCGGCGTCCCACGTGAGCAGGGTCGCCTGCTGCGCGGTCGGGGCCCACAGGCGGAAGGTGGGCTTGTTGCCCTTGAACGTGACACCAAGGTCGGTGTCGGCGACGGCGTCGGCGTAGAGGTCGTCGAGCACCCCCGGCACCTGCACGCCCGTGAAGGCGGTGAGCGAACCGTCGTCGGCGCGCTGGGCGACCATCAGCTGGCCGCGCAGCAGTTCGGCGACGGCGGCACGGTCGAGCCCGTCGACGCGCAGCGCCGTGTACGACGCCAGCGCCGGGAAGCGCTCCTTCTGCTCGTCGCTCAGACCGCCGTCGACGACGGTCAGCTCGACCGGCTCGCCGCCCGCGACATCGCCGTCGGCGATCGCCAGTTCGGCCGCCTGCGAGCCGTACAGCTGCCACGCCGTGCCCTCGCCGAGGTCGGCGGGCCAGGCGATGGTGTCTGCGTCGATCCAGTGCGCGCGCGACTCGCCGATACCCTCCAGCGGCGGGTCGGCGACCTCGATCTCGAGCACGTGGGTCTCGAGGGTGTAGCGGAACACGACACGCTTGCCCTCGGTGGCGCTGAACGCGATGTTCACGCCGTCACGCGCACCGTCCTGGCCATAGTTCTCGGTCCAGCTGAGTCCGTGCGCGACCTTCAGCTCGTACGAGCCGGTCGGGATGCTGCTGGTCGAGAACTCGTAGACGCCGTCACCGTCGCCGTCGAACATGAGACTGCGCAGGCAGTCGGGCGCCCAGTCGCCGGCGCAGCCGAGCGATGCCTGGAACGAACCGGGCAGGGTGACGATGGGGCCGTCTGCGGTCGACTGCACGAGTTTGGTGCGCGGGTCGAAGTAGAACGTGATGGGGCCGCCTTCGTGGCTGAGCGCGAGGTTCGAACCGCCCGCGACGCCGCCGGCGCCGTAGTTCTCGTCCCAGCTGCGCTCGGTGGCGACCTTGTATTCGTAGTCACCCGCGGGCAGGTCGACCGTGAGGGTCCAGATGCCGTCGACGAGGGTCATCTGCGCCTGGTCGCAATCGGGCGCCCAGTCGCCGGCGCAGCCCATCTCGGAGTTGAGGCTGCCGGGAATGCTGACGGCGTCGTAGTTCGTGACCTCTTCGGGCTCTTCCGGCTCTTCGGCCTCGGCCGCGACGGCGACGCGGTTGCCGACCGATGCGTAGGTCGAGGCGGCAGAGCGGTTGCCCGCGGCATCCGTCGACACGGCTCGGTACTCGACGAGCGTGCCCGCGGCCAGGCCGTCGACGTCGTGGAAGACGCGGGGCTCGGTGTCTTCGGCAGTGCCCAGCGGCGTCCACTCGTCGTCGCCGACGACGCGCCACGAGAAGCTGGTCTCGCGCCAGGCCTGGTCGGCGGTCGCGGCGACGGCCACCGAACCGCTGAGCCCGGCACCTGCCTCGGGCACGGTCACGGCCAGCTCGGCCGCGGCCTCGGGCGCCGTGACGGTCGCGTCGGCCCGCAGCACGACCGCACCCAGTGCGGGCACGGTGACGGATGCGATGGCATCCGCACCCGACTCGGTCGCAGCGCCGCCGCCGTAGACAGGGCTGAACGAGGCGTCGGCCGTCAGCGTCGTGACGTCGACCGTCTTCTCGCTGTCGGTGTTGTTGAGCGCGACGAGGTACTCGACCTGCTCGTCGCGGTCGACCCGCGAGAAGGCGTACACGCCGTCGCCCGCGAGGCGTTCGATCTGCGCGCCGTCAACGAGCGCGGGATGCTGCTCGCGCAGCTGCGACAGCTCGGCAATGCGGGTGTAGATCGACGTGTCGGTGTCGAACCGGTCGACCGAGCCGACGGTCTCGCCATCAATGAGCGTCTGGTTCTGGTACTCCTCAACCTGGCTGGCGAACAGCGTCTGGCGGGCGCTCTTGTCGTTGCCGGGCGAAACACCGGTGAAGCCCTGCTCGTCGCCGTAGTAGACGACCGGCTGACCGCGGGTGAGGAACATGAGGTCGTGGGCCAGGAGGTCGCGCGCCTCGGCGTTGTCGGCATCCTTCAGGTAGTAGCCGATGCGGCCCATATCGTGGTTGCCGAGGAAGGTCGGCAGGGCGGTCGCCGACGAGTCGGGCGTCGTGTAGCGGTCGTCGCCTGCGAACAGGTTCTGCAGCACGGTCGACTTGCCGCCCTTGGCGAAGCTCGTCGCCGCCGACTGGAACGCGAAGTCGAGCACCGAGCTCATGTCGGTCTTGCGCACGTAGGGCGACAGCAGCGCCGGGTCGGCGTCGTAGACCTCGCCGAACATGAAGAAGTCCGGCTTGCCCGCGGCGTGCGCGTAGTCGAGCACCTCGGTGGACCACTCCTGCCAGAACTCGAAGTTCACGTGCTTGGCGGTGTCGATGCGGAAGCCGTCGATGCCGAGGTCGATCCAGTCCTGGTACACGTCGACGAACCCGCTGACGACGTCGGGGTGCTCGGTCATCAGGTCATCGAGGCCCGAGAAGTCACCGTAGGTGGTGGACTCACCGCTGTAGGTCGAGTCACCGCGGTTGTGGTACAACGTCACGTCGTTGAGCCACGCCGGCACCTTGACGTCTGCTTCGCTCTCGTCGACCTGGGGCGTGTACGGGAACGAGGTCGCGGCGTCGAGTGCGGGGAAGTCTCCCGTGCCGGCGTAATCGCCCGGGTCGAACGCGGTGCCGTCGGCATCGGTGTACGGAGACGTCGCCTGGTCGATGTAGGCGTACTCGCCCTCTTCGTACGAGATGACGTCGGCGGTGTGGTTGGTGATGATGTCGAAGTAGACCTTGATGCCGCGGTCATGGGCGTCGGCGATGAGCGCCTCGAGTTCGGCGTTCGTGCCCAGGTGCGGGTCGATCTGCGTGAAGTCGGTCACCCAGTAGCCGTGGTAGCCGGCGCTGGCGTCGGCTCCGGTGCCCTGCACGGGCTTGTTCTTGAAGCTCGGGGTCAGCCAGATGGCGGTCGTGCCGAGACCTTCGATGTAGTCGAGGTTCTCGTGGAGACCGGCCAGGTCACCACCGTTGAAGAAGCCCTTGTCTGTGGGGTCGAAGCCGGTCGCGAGGCGGTCGCCGGTGAGGCCGCCCTCGTCGTTCGACGTGTCGCCGTTGGCGAAGCGGTCGGTCATGACGAAGTAGAACTGCTCGCCGTCGCCCGCCTGGCGCACCGGGTCTGCCAGCAGTGCCGCATCGGCGTCTTCGTAGCCGCCCGCGAGGCCCGTCGCTTCGAGCCCGACGCGGTTCGTCGCGGAATCGAAGACGAAGCGTAGCGTCGCATCGCCGGCGATCGTCAACGGAATGTTGTCGCCGCCGCCGTCGAGGCCGTAGGAGACATCCCAGGTGTCGTCGAGTGCGACCTTGTACTCGTAGGTGCCCGCGGGCACCTCGAACTCCGCCGCGAAGACGCCCGCAGTCTCCGTCTCGACCAGTTCGGTCGCGGCGCACTCGGGCTGCCAATCGGCGGAGCAGCCGAGCTCGTCCTGCAGGCTGCCGACGATCGCATATGTGTGATCGGCGGCAGCCACCGGCGTCGCCGCGAGGACGATGCCACCCGAGACGACGAGCGTGGCTGAGACCGCGGCGGCAGCTGCGCGGCGGAGGGGGGCGGGGGTCGGCTGTGACACGAGCGCTCCTGGATGTGCGACGGCACAGCAATGTGCCCGGGGTACCGCAGACGTTAGCGGGTTCGAGCCCGAGTGCGCAAACGCTTGCAACGATGGATGAGCGAAATCTCACCGTGCGGCCGGAGCGTGGCCGCGAACGACCCCGCGGGCGAGGTCAGAGACGTTCGATGATCGTGGCGTTGGCCATGCCGCCGCCCTCGCACATCGCCTGCAGGCCGTACCGGCCGCCGGTCGCCTCCAGGTAGGCCAGCATCGTGCCGAGCAGGCGGGTCCCTGACGAGCCGAGGGCGTGGCCGAGCGCGATGGCCCCACCCCACGGGTTCAGCTTCGCAGGATCGGCGCCGACCTCCGCCGTCCACGCGAGCGGCACCGGCGCGAACGCCTCGTTCACCTCGTAGGCGTCGAGATCGTCGATCGAGAGGCCGCTGCGCTCCAAGATGCGGCGGGTCGCCGGGATCGGCCCCGTCAGCATGAGCAGCGGGTCGTCGCCGACGACCGAGAAGGCGTGGAATCGCGCCCGCGGGGTGAGGCCGAGCTCGTTCGCCTTCTCCGCGCTCATGATGAGCACCGCCGATGCGCCGTCAGTCAGCGGCGACGAGTTGCCGGGCGTGATCCGCCAATCAAGATCGGGGAACCGCGCGGCCATCGCATCGGTGCGGAACGACGCCGGAAGGCCCGCGAGCTTCTCAGCCGTCGTGCCCGCGCGGACGGTCTCGTCGGCCTCCACGCCGGCCATCGGCAGGAGTTCGCGCGCGAATGCGCCGGCCTCGTGCGCCGCGGCTGCGCGCGCGTGCGACTGCGCGGCGAATGCGTCGAGGGTCTCACGGTCGAAGCCCCACCGCTGCGCGATCAGCTCGGCCGAGACTCCCTGATTCACGAGCCCCTCGGGGTAGCGCTCCAGCATCGCCTCCGAGAAGGGCGACCCCGCGACGGATGCCGAAACACCCAGCGGCACGCGACTCATCGACTCGACGCCGCCCGCGATGACGATGTCGTACTGCCCCGCGATCACGCCCTGGGCCGCGAAATGCGCGGCCTGCTGGCTCGACCCGCACTGCCGGTCGATCGTCGTACCGGGAACCGACTCGTCGAACCCCGCAGCCAGCACCGCCTGCCGCGCGATGTTGAACGTCTGCGCGCCGACCTGGCTGACGCAGCCCAGCAGCACGTCGTCGATCTGATCGGACTCGAGCCCGTTGCGCTCGAGGACGGCCCGCAGCGTGTACGCCGCGAGGTCGACCGGGTGCACCTCACTCAGCGCACCGCCGGGCTTGCCGCGCCCCGACGGGGTGCGGACCGCGTCGACGATGACGGCGGTGCGGAGCATGACTCAGCCCGCCTCTTCGGCGCGCTCGAGCGCTTCGAGGTCGGCGGCATCGGGCACGTACCCGTCGATGTGGCGCTCGTCGGGACCGTTGTAGGCCGACAGCGGGCGGATGAGCGCGTTCGATGCCTGCTGCTCCATGACGTGCGCCGTCCAGCCGGTCACGCGCGCCGCGATGAACAGCGGCGTGAAGGTGAGCGTGTCGAACCCGATGAGGTTGTACGCCGGACCCGAGGGGTAGTCGAGGTTCGGGTAGATGCCCTTGCGCTGCACGAACTCTGACTCGAGGGTGTCGTAGAGGGCGGCGACCTCGGGCCGGTCGTAGTGCTCGACGAGCGTGTCGAGGGCCTTCTTCATCGTCGGCACGCGCGAGTCGCCCTTCTTGTACACGCGGTGGCCGAAGCCCATGATCTTGCGCTTGGCGGCGAGCGCCTCGTCGAGCCAGGGCACGACGTTCTCGGCGGATCCGATCTCGTCGAAGATGTGCAGCACGGCCTCGTTGGCACCGCCGTGCAGCGGCCCCTTCAGGGCGCCGATCGCACCGACGACCGCGGAGTACAGGTCGCTGAGGGTCGACGTGATGACGCGCGCGGTGAACGTCGACGCATTGAACGAGTGCTCGGCGTACAGGATCATCGAGCGGTTGAACGCGTCGACGACGACCGGATCGGGCTCTTCGCCGAAGGTCATCCAGAGGAAGTTCGCCGCATAGTCGAGGTCTTCGCGCGGCTCGATCATCGCCTCGCCGCGGCGACGACGCTGGCCGTACGCGACGATCGCCGGCAACACCGCGAACAGCCGCATGCTGCGGTCGAGATTCTCGGCGTGGGTGCCTGCAGCATCGAGCACGTTGAGGATGCCGGCGGTCTCGGTCGCGCCGATGGCACTCACAACCGTGCGCACCTCGTCCATCGGGTGCGCATCGACGGGAAGCTCGTCGATGAGCGCCACGACCGACTCCGACAGCGCCCGGTTCGCACGTTCGATCGCGCGCAGTTCGCCGAGCTGATCGGCCGTCGGCAGTTCGCCGTGCCACAGCAGGTAGGCGACAGCCTCGAACGACTGCGTCGCGGCGAGCTCCTGCACCGGGTAGCCGCGGTACAGCAGCGAGTTGCTCTCAGGGTTGACCTTGGAGACGGCGGTCTCGTCGGCGATGACGCCAGCGAGACCCTTCTTGATGTCGGTCATGGTGTGCTCCTTCGCGTCACCGGGAGATGTGGAAGTTGAAGACGTTCGTGTCGAAGTGGTTGTAGTCCTCGTAGTCGATGAGGTCGTACAGGTCGGCACGGTGCTGCATCTGGTCCAACTGCGAGGTCAGGTGCCCCTCTTCGGTCAGCGTATCGAGCGCACGCCCGGTCGCACCCATCGCGATCCGCAGCATCGACACCGGCCAGATGACGATGTTCACGCCCGCATCGCGCAGTTGGGAGGTGGAGAACAGGTCGCTCTTGCCGAACTCGGTCATGTTCGCCAGGATCGGCACGTCGAGGGCGGATGCCATTGCCTCGAACTCTTCGAGGGTGCGCATCGCCTCGGGAAAGACGGCGTCGGCCCCCGCGTCGACGAGCGCCTTCGCGCGGTCGACTGCGGCATCCATGCCCTCCGCCGCACGGATGTCGGTGCGCGCCATGATGAGGAAGTTCGGGTCGCGGCGAGCGTCGACGGCGGCCCGGATGCGCTTGACCGCGGTGTCTTCGTCGACGACGGCCTTGCCGTCGAGGTGCCCGCACCGCTTCGGGTTGACCTGGTCCTCGATGTGCGTGCCGGCAAGGCCCGCGTCTTCGAGGGTCTGGATCGTGCGGGCAACGTTCATCGGCTCGCCGAACCCGGTGTCGGCGTCGATGATCGCCGGCAGCTCCGTCATCCGGGCGATCTGCTGGCCGCGGCCGGCGACCTCGGTGAGGGTGGTGAGGCCGATGTCGGGCAGCCCCAGGTCGGCCGACAGCACCGCGCCCGAGATGTAGACGCCCTCGAAGCCCTTGCGTTCGATGAGCCGCGCCGACAGCGGGTTGAACGCGCCGGGAAACCGCAGCAGCTCACCCGAGGCGAGCCGCTCGCGGAACAGGCGCCGCTTCTCGTGCGCCGGCGTCTGCGCGTACAGCATCAGCAGGTCCCTCTCTCGATGCGACCGCGTTCTGAATTCAGTCCCGACGGATGCCGCATCTCACCGTGCGTCCCGGAATCGCGGGTTTCCGCAGCCGGACGACGATCGGCTCCCGAGCGCAGGGACTGAATACCGAACGCGCGGCCGACGATGCTCTCCATCAGAACAGTCCCGTCGGCGCGGGCGCGGTCTCGAGGACGCCGGGCGCCGCGACGATGTCGAGCTGCCGCACCTCGTCGGGCGTCAGCTCGGGCAGGCGCTGCACGAGCGCGAGGAACCGCTCGATCTCGGCGGGCTCGAGCACGGGCTCGGCCAGCAGCCGGAACTTGCGGATGTAGTCCTCGCGGGCGAACGGCCGGGCACCCAGCGGGTGGGCGTCGGCCACGGCGATCTCGTCGACGACGGTGGAGCCGTCGGCGAGGGTGATCTCGACGCGACCGCCGAACGCCTTCTCGGCGGGGTCCTCCGAGTGGTAGCGGCGCGTCCACTCGGCATCCTCGGCGGTCGTGACCTTGTGCCACAGGGCGACGGTGTCGGACCGTCCGGCGCGCTCGGGCGTGTACGAGTCGACGTGGTGCCAGCCGCCGTCCTGCAGCGCGACCGCGAAGATGTACGGGATCGAGTGGTCGAGCGTCTCGCGGGATGCCGCGGGGTCGTACTTCTGCGGGTCGCCGGCGCCCGAGCCGATCACGTAGTGCGTGTGGTGGCTCGTGTGGAGGACGATCGAGGCGATGTTGGCGGGGTCGCGCAGCTCGGGGCGCTCGGTGCCGAGCCTGCGGGCGAGGTCGATCCAGGCCTGCGCCTGGTACTCGGCCGAGTGCTCCTTCGTGTACGTGTCGAGGATGCCGCGCTTCGGCTCGCCGGCGGCGGGGAGCGGCACCTCGTAGGCGGCGTCCTTGCCGTCGAGGAGCCAGGCGATGACGCCGTCCTCACCCTCGTAGATCGGCGACGGCGAGGTCTCGCCGCGCATCGCGCGGTCGACGGCTTCGACCGCCATCTTCCCGGCGAAGGCGGGGGCGTGCGCCTTCCACGTCGAGATCTCGCCCTTCCGCGACTGCCGGGTCGCCGTGGTGGTGTGCAGCGCCTGGGCGACGGCCTGGGAGATCGTGTCGACATCGAGGCCGAGGAGGGTTCCGATGCCGGCGGCGGCCGACGGGCCGAGGTGCGCGACGTGATCGATCTTGTGCTTGTGCAGGCTGATCGCCCGGACGAGGTCGACCTGGATCTCGTACCCGGTCGCGAGCCCGCGGACCAGGGCTGCCCCGTCGGCGCCGACGTGCTGCGCGACCGCGAGGATCGCGGGGATGTTGTCGCCCGGGTGCGAGTACTCCGCCGCCAGGAACGTGTCGTGGTAGTCGAGTTCGCGGACGGCGACGCCGTTGGCCCACGCCGCCCACTCCGGGCTCGTACGGGTCTCGTTCGACACGCCGAACACCGTGCCGCCGTAGCCGCCCGTCGACACCGGGTGCGACAGCGCCTGCGAACGGGCTGCGCTGACGGGACGACGGGTGAGGGATGCCGCGGCCACCGCCGCGTTGTCGATGACCCGGTTCACGATCATGTCGACGACGTCGTCCTCGACGGCGACCGGATCGACGGCGACCTGCGCGATCTTGTGGGCGAGCTGCTCCTCGCGGGGCAGCGGCTCGTCGCTGCGGTAGACGCGGACGTGGTGGGTGACGGTCATGTCGGTTCCTCCGGGGTGTCGGACAGGGAGTCGAGGATCGAGGCGAGCGCGTTGTGCAGGTGCACGTGCGTCGCGTGGGCGGCGAGGTCGCCGTCACCGGCGGCGATCGCGTCCGCGATGAGGCGGTGCTCGGCGACCGAGGCGGCGAGGCGTTCGGGGTTGTCGCGAGCCAGGCGCCGCACGCGCACGAGGTGAGTGCGGACGGTGCGCAGCGCCGAGGTGAGGTAGTCGTTGCGGACGGCGGCGTCGAGCTCGGCGTCGAAGCGGGCGATGAGCGCGTAGTAGGCGTCGGCGTCGGATGCCGCTCCGCCCGACGCCTGCGTCGCTGCGAACTCGACGGCGAGCGCAGCGAAGACGGCACGATCGCCCGCTCGGGCCGCCAACCGGGCCGCGGTCTCCTCGAGCGCGCGGCGCACGGCGAAGAGGGCCTCGATATCGGAGGCGTCGATGCCGGCGACGACGGTGACCCGCGGGGACGCCTGCTCGACGAGCCCGTCGGCGGCGAGTCGGCGGAGTGCCTCGCGGAGCGGCGTCCGGCTCACGCCGAGTCGTGCGGCCTGCTCGACCTCGGCCAGAACGGCCCCGGGAGGCAGCGCCCCGTCCTGGATCTCGCGCAGCAGCGTCTCGTACGCGCGGACCCCGGCGTACCGCGCGGGTGCATCCGTCATGATCTCAGTGTATGCACAGTGGGCCTGGGTGGAGGCGTTGACGCAGTGGATCCCCGCCTTATGTATACACAGGCGTCACGCCGACATCCCACGAGGCGACAGCCGTGAGGACCGCGCCGAGGCTGCGATCAGCGGCATCCGGATCCACCCTCGCCACGGCGAGCGCGGCGATCACCAGCGACGCACAGACCTCCGAGAGAGCCGCGCGCGAGGCTACCGAGATCTCCGGCCGCGCGGAATCCACACCCGCGGCGATCGCGGCACGGAGCTCACCGGTGTACGCCGTGACGAGCGCGCGCACGTCGGGGTCGTCGTCGACGACGGGCGCGCATGCGGCGTTGAGCAGCAGGCATCCCGCCTGGGCCCGCGGCGTTCCGCTCGCGATCGCGGCCCGCATCTCGGCGATGTACAGCGCGAGGGCCTCGGTACCGGCATCCGGCTGCTGCAGCCGGCCGATGCGGGAGCGCACGACCTCGTCGAGGTACCGCGCGACGACGGCCTCGAACAGCCCCTTTTTGCTGCCGAACGCGTGATAGATGCTCGAGCGCTTGAGCCCCGTCGCCGCTTCGAGTTCCGCCACACCGGTCTCGGCGTACCCGCGCGCCCAGAAGACGTCGCGCGCAGCGCGGACGACGTCGTCGCGGTCGAATGTCGCCGTGCGTCCCATGGATGCCCCTCTCAGCCGTCGGTACTATATTAGACCGATCGTTACAAAATGACGCCTTGGAGGAGAACATGCGCGCAGTCACCCACCCCGTCTTCGGCGAACCGGCCGACGTCCTCGAGACCACGGAGCTCCCCGACCCCACCCCCGGTGCGGGAGAGGTCCGGGTGCGGCTGCTCGCCTCGCCGATCCACAACCACGACCTGTGGACCATTCGCGGCACCTACGGCTTCACGCCGGAACTGCCCGCCCGTTCGGGCACCGAGGCCGTCGGAGTCATCGAGGAGCTCGGTGAGGGCGTCGAGAACCTGCAGGTCGGCCAGCGCGTCGCCACCGGCGGCACCTTCGGCGTCTGGGCCGAGCAGTTCATCGCCCGCGCCGCGACCCTCATCCCCGTCCCCGAGGGCCTTCCCGACGAGCAGGCCGCACAGCTCGTCTCCATGCCGTTCAGCGCCATCAGCCTCATCGACTTCCTCGACGTGAAGCCGGGCGACTGGATCGTGCAGAACGCCGCGAACGGCGCCGTCGGCCGCATGGTCGCGCAGATGGGTCGCGCCCGCGGCCTCAACATCCTCGGCCTCGTCCGCCGCAGCGCCGCCGTCACCGAGCTCGCCGAGCAGGGCATCGACCGCGTCGTCGCCGTCGACACCGACGACTGGCGCGACAAGGTCGCCGAGATCACCGGAGGCGCCCCCATCATCGCCGGCGTCGACTCCGTCGGCGGCGAATCGAGCGGCCACGTCCTCTCGCTCCTCGGCGAGAACGCCACGCTCGTCGTCTTCGGCGCGATGGACGCTCCCGTCATGCAGCTCGCGTCGGGCCCGGTCATCTTCCGCCACATCACGATCAAGGGGTTCTGGGGAAGCAAGGTGAGCACCGAGATGGATGCCGCCACGCGCGGCCGGCTCTTCGGCGAACTCGCCCAGCACCTCTCGTCCGGCGTCCTGACCCTGCCGGTGTCGGCGACGTTCCCACTCGAGCAGGCGCGCGACGCCGCCCGCGCAAGCCTGACCGCCGGCCGCGTCGGCAAGGTTCTGCTCCGCCCGTGATCCCCGACCCGCGCGCGGCCACTGCGCCGCGCGCGGGTACCGTGGAGCGGTGACCGAAACCTCCCGCTATGTCGTGGCCACCGACGGCGCCTGCAAGGGCAATCCCGGACCGACGGGCTGGGCGTGGGTCGGCGAGGACGGCCACTGGGCGGCGGGCTCGATCATCCAGGGCACGAACAACGTCGGCGAGCTGATGGGCCTCCTCAAGGCGATCGAGGACCATGCGGATGTCCGCGAGCTCGTCGTGCAGGCCGACTCCAAGTACGCCATCGACACGTACGAGAAATGGATGGACGGTCACCGCCGCCGCGGCTGGAAGACGTCCACCGGCGCACCCACGAAGAACGTCGACCTGCTCGAGCAGCTGATCACCGCGCGCGACGCTCGCCGCGCCGCGGGCCTTCCCGACGTGGTCCTCGAACACGTCCGCGGACACCGCGGTCACGTCCTCAACGAGTGGGCCGACGAGCGCGCCGTGCGCGGCGCCGAGCACGCGGCATCCGGCAAGGAATCGGCGTGGTCGTCGCTCGGCGGCCTGCACGAGAAGCTCGACGTGTCCGAGGCGCCGAAGAAGAAGCGCTAACCCGCGCGCCGGTGCGGGCACGGACCGCGGAGTCTTCGCCGAGGTCGAGCTCCGCAACCGGTTCCGACCCGCGACCCCCGCGAATGCTCCGCGGTTGTTGCCGCGGCCGTCAGATGTCCGCGGCGCTCAGCAGTTCGGCCAGCCGATCGAACGCCGGCCGCTGCCCCTTCACGACCCGCTCGCGCGCCCGATCCAGCGGCATCCATTCGGCGCGGTCGACCTCGGGGAAGGATGCCGTCCGACCCGATCGCGGCGGCCACTCCGTCTCGAACTCGCCGAACACGAACCCCTCCGCCTCGAAGCCCGCACCGTCGGCGACGAACACCGTCACCCGCTTGCCCGACGAGTACGCGAACGTGCCGAGCTCGGCGTAGTCGGCCTCGGGAGGGGCGACGCCGAGCTCCTCGCGGAACTCGCGCTTCGCGGCATCCAACGCCTCTTCGCCGTCCTCGAGTTCACCCTTCGGGACCGACCAGGCACCCTCGTCCTTCGACGCCCAGTACGGCCCGCCCATGTGAGCGACGAACGCCGACACCCCGCCCCCACCGTCGAGACGGTAGAGCAGGATGCCGGCGCTCTGCGTGACCACGGACGGGCGGCGCTCGTCAGATCAGACGGGACTTCGGCGAGACGGAGTACGTCTCCTCCGGGTCGGTGACCGCCACCGGCGCCAGCGCCTCGTTGATCGCGGCGTACGTGTCGTCGTCGAGCTCGATGCCCGAGGCCTTCACGGTGTCCTCGAGCTGCTCGGGACGCGACGCCCCGATGATCGCCGCGGCGATGTTCGGGTTGTGCAGCACCCACGCGAGGGCGAGCTGCGGCATCGTGATGCCCGCGCCCTTGGCGATCGGCTGCAGCTTCTGCACCGCGGTGAGGGTCTCGTCCTTCATGAAGCGCTTGATCATGTCGGATCCGCCCTTCTCGTCCGTCGCGCGCGAGCCCTCGGGCGCCGGCTGACCGGGCTGGTACTTGCCGGTGAGGACGCCCTGCGCCAGCGGCGACCAGACGATCTGCGAGATGCCGAGCTCCGCAGAGGTCGGGACGACCTTGCCCTCGATGACCCGCCACAGCGCGGAGTACTGCGGCTGGTTCGAGATGAGCTGGAAGCCGAGCTCCTTCGCCAGCGCGTGCCCGGCCCGCAGCTGCTCGGCGGTCCACTCGCTGACGCCGATGTAGAGCGCCTTGCCCTGACGCACGATGTCGGCGAAGGCCTGCATCGTCTCCTCGAGCGGGGTCTCGTAGTCGTAGCGGTGCGCCTGGTAGAGGTCGACGTAGTCGGTGTTCAACCGCTTCAGCGAACCGTTGATGCCCTCGAGCAGGTGCTTGCGCGACAGACCGTGGTCGTTCGGCCCCTTGGGACCGGTCGGCCAGTAGACCTTCGTGAAGATCTCGAGGGATTCGCGGCGCTGACCCTTCAGCGCCTCGGCGAGGACGGACTCGGCCGCCGTGTTCGCGTAGGCGTCGGCGGTGTCGAACGAGGTGATGCCGAGGTCGAGGGCCTTGTGGACCGTCGCGATCGCCGCGTCGTTCTCGACCTGCGAGCCGTGGGTGAGCCAGTTGCCGTAGGTGAGTTCGGTGACCTTGAGGCCGCTGTTGCCCAGGAATCGATAGTTGACCATGCGTTCGACGCTACTCTCGCGCCCGGTCGACTCCGCGGGCCTTGACAGGGTTACGCCGCCGGCGGAATCGCCTCCGGAGTCAGACGGATGCCGCCGCGGCCTGATCCTCTTCGGTCGCGACGAGCTGACCGCACGCGCCGTCGATCTCCTTGCCGCGGGTGTCGCGGAGGGTCGTCGGGATGCCGGCGTCGTTGAGCCTGCGGACGAACTCGTTCTGCACGTCGACGTCGGACGAGGTCCAGATCGAGCCGGGCGTCGGGTTCAGCGGGATCGGGTTCACGTGCACCCAGCCGCGACCGCGCTGGTTGAGCTTCTCGGCGAGGAGATCGGCACGCCAGGCGTGGTCGTTCATGTCCTTGATGAGCGCGTACTCGATCGAGACGCGACGCCCGGTCTTGTCGAAGTACTCGCGCGCGGCGTCGAGGGCCTCATCGACCTTCCAGCGTGAGTTGACCGGGATCAGCTCGTCGCGCAGGTGGTCGTCGGGAGCGTGCAGCGACAGTGCGAAGGTGACCGGGATCTCCTCGGCGGACAGCTTGCGGATCGCCGGCACGAGCCCGACGGTCGAGACCGTGATGCCGCGGGCGCTCATGCCGAGCCCGTGCTTCTTGTCGACCATCGTGCGAACGGCCTGCATGACGCGGGCGTAGTTGGCGAGAGGCTCCCCCATGCCCATGAAGACGATGTTCGTGACGCGCTCGTCCTTGTGGCCGACCTTGCGGGGATCGCCCAGGCCGCCGTCGGCGATGAGGCGGTTGGCGCGGACGACCTGGTCAACGATCTCGGCCGCCGACATGTTGCGGGTGAGGCCCGCCTGGCCGGTGGCGCAGAACGGGCAGTTCATGCCGCAGCCGGCCTGGCTCGACACGCACAGCGTGATGCGCCCGGTGTAGCGCATGAGGACGGACTCGACGAGCGCGCCGTCGTGCAGACGCCACAGGAACTTGATCGTGTCGCCGCCGTCGGTCTCGAGCCGGCGCACCTCGGTCATGAGGTTCGGCAGCAGCCCGCCGACGAGCTCGTCGCGATTCGCCGCCGGCAGATCCGTCATGTGGGCGGGGTCGGAGGTGTAGTGCTGGAAATAGTGCTTCTCGAGCTGCGCGGCGCGGAAGCCCGGCATCCCGAGCTCCTTCAGCTTCTCTACGCGCGCGTCGTGATCTAGGTCGGCGAGGTGCACGGGCGGCTTGCCCCGCTTGGGGCTCGCGAACTGCAGGAGCGGGCGGCCTTCGGCATCCTTCGCCTGCGTCCACCCCTCGGTCGCGGGACGCACCTGCTTGGGCGTCGTCGAGCGCACGGCGGACATGCCCTCGGGGCGCGCGGGAGTGGACTCGGTCATGCCTTCCAGGCTACCGGGGCGGGCTGGACGGATGCCGGGCGGCTCAGTCCTTCAGTCGGCGGGCGAGGCCGGCGATGTCCTCGGGAGTCGTGCGGCAGCATCCGCCGATCAGCCGTGCCCCCGCCTCCACCCAGGCGTCGACGTCGGCGAAGGTGGCCGTCGCGTGGCCGTGCCACGAGCGCGAGGCGGCGTCCCAGACCTCGCCGCTGTTCGGGTAGACGACGGCGGGCGTCGTCGGCGGCATCCGGTCCAGCACGCGGGTCAGTGCGGCCGGCGGGCAGCAGTTCGCTCCGACGGCGACGGCCCCGGGCGCAGCCGCGGCGGCCGCCAGCGCAGCGGCGAGCGCGTCGTCGCCGTCGAAGGCCGTGCTCGCGCCCGACAGCGAGATCCACGCCGGGATCCCCACGCCCTCGAGCGCGGCCGCCAGCGCCTCGGCCTCGGCGGGCGATGCGATCGTCTCGACGGCGAGGAGGTCAGGCCCCGCCTCCGCGAGCGCGAGCAAGCGACGGCGGTGCCACGCGGTCAGCTCGGCCACCGACAGACCGTACGCACCGGTGTACTCGCTGCCGTCCGCGCGCACGGCACCGAAGGGACCGACGGATGCCGCGACCCACGCCCGGCCGTCCGACGCCTCGCGGGCGAGGCGAACCGAGGTGGTCAGCAGCGCATCGACCTCGGCGGCATCCCGCCCCGCCGCGGCGAGGTTGTCGTACCCGAGCTGGTAGGAGGCCGTCGTGACGACGTCGGCGCCGGCCTCGACGAACGCGGCGTGCACGTCGCGCACGTCACCGGGCGCGTCGATGAGCACGCCCGCCGACCAGAGCACTCCGCTGAGATCGTGGCCGCGGGCCTCGAGCATCGTCCCGAGCCCACCGTCGAGGACGAGCGGACGGGTGGCGATCGCGGCGGCGACATCGGGCATGCGGTCACTCTAAGCCGCCGGCCGCGGGCCGCCGAAGGCGGATTACGCTGAACGGATGAGCACCGCCCGCATCCGTCCCATCACCGTCGACGACGCGGGCGAGGTGCTCACCCTGCAGCGGGCCGCCTTCGTGCAGGAGGCGCTCATCTACGACGCCGTCGACATGCCGCCGCTCACGCAGACGCTCGACGAGGTCCGCGCCGAACTCGAGGACAACCTCGGATGCGTCGCCCTCGACGGCGAGCGCATGGTGGGCTGCGTGCGCGCCCGCGTCGACGGCGACCTGCTCCTCATCGGCCGCATCGCGATCGCACCCGATCAGCAGGGCTCGGGCCTCGGGACCGCGCTGCTGTCGGCGGTCGAGGAGCGCGGCCGCGAGGCCGGCGCCACGACCGCGGAGCTGTTCACCGGCTCGCTCAGCGAGGCGAACCTGCGCCTCTACGAGCGCGAGGGTTACGAGGAGAGCGAGCGCGTCCCCGGCGACGACGGCACCGCGCAGGTGTTCCTCCGCAAGCAGCTCTGACCCGCCCGCGCACCGAGCGTTCATCCGCATCCGGGAGAATGGAGGCATGACGCGCATCGCTTTTCTGGACGTGGACGGAACCATCCTCGAGCACGGAACGGCCATCGCCGACTCGACGATCACCGCGATCCGGACGGCACGCGAGAACGGCCACCTCGTCTACCTCTGCACGGGACGCGCCGCCGGCGACATCCACCCCAAGGTCCGCGAGATCGGCTACGACGGCGCGATCACCAACGGCGGCGCCTACGCGGTGCGCGGCGACGAGCTGCTGTTCGCCGACCCGATGCCGCGCGAGGACACCGACCGACTGATCGCCTACTTCGAAGCGGAGGACATCGACTACTTCCTGCAGTCGAACGAGGCCGTCTACGCGAGCGACGGGGTCGGTGCGATGCTCGACGAGTACTTCGCCGAGCGCCGCAAGCGTCACCTCGAAGACGCCCGCCGGCTCGGACAGACCGATGCCGTCGACCCGGAGCCGATCGTCACCTACCGTCCCGTCGGCGAGGCGGACCTGGACGCCATCGCGAAGACCACGTTCATCAGCAAGCGCTCCGACAGCGTCGACAAGGCCCAGGCCGACCTCGGCGAGCGCTTCCACGTCATCCCCGGCAGCATCCCCCTCCCCGGCGGGTCCAACGGGGAGATCGGACTGGCGGGCACGAACAAGGGTTCGGCGATCGTGCGCGTGCTCGACATCCTCGGTCTCGACGCCGCCGACGCGATCGGCATCGGCGACAGCTGGAACGACGCCGAGATGTTCGACGTCGTCGGCACGCCCGTCGCCATGGGCAACGCCGACCCCGCCCTCAAGGAGCGCGCCGGCAACGTCACCACCGACGTCCTCGACGACGGCGTGTGGAACGCGTTCGTGAAGCTCGGCCTGGTCTGACGCGCGGGCGCGCGTTCACGGCCGCGCATCCGGCCGCCGACCTCAGTCGAGGAAGATGTCGGGGAACAGCTCGGCGTCGGGTGTCCCCGGCGTCGCGGCGTAGCGCGAGAAGTCGGTGACACCGGCATCCCTCAGCACGTCCTCGACGATGAGAGTCTGCCCGGTGTACTCACGCGCCGGCTTGCAGAGCACCTCGTACGCCGCGTCGGCGTAGACCTCGGGCGTGCGGCTGACCTTCATCATCCGGTCGCCGCCGAGGGCGAACTGCACCGCCGCCGTCGCGATCGTCGTCTGCGGCCACAGCGTGTTGGCGGCGACGCCGTCCTTCGCGAACTCGGCCGCCATGCCGAGGGTCGCCATCGTCATGCCGTACTTCGCGAGGGTGTAGCCGGTGTGCGCGCCGAGCCATTTCGGCGACAGGTTGAGGGGCGGCGACAGCGAGAGGATGTGGGGGTTCGCGGCATCCTTCAGGATCGGCAGCGCCGTGCGCGACAGCATGAAGGTGCCGCGCACGTTGACGTCCTGCATGAGGTCGTACTTCTTCGCGGCCAGTTCGAGCGAGCCCGACAGGTCGATGACCGACGCGTTGTTGACGACGATGTCGATGCCGCCGAACTCGCCCTGCGTCTTCATGACGGCCTCGGTGATGTCGCCGTCGTCGCGGACGTCGCCGACGATCGGCAGCGCACGACCCCCCGCCGCGCGGATCTGCTCCGCCGCCGAGTGCACCGTGCCCTCGAGCTTGGGATGCGGGGTGTCGGTCTTGGCGAGCAGCGCGATGTTCGCGCCGTCCCGCGCGGCGCGCAGCGCGATCGCGAGGCCGATGCCGCGGCTGCCGCCCGACATGAGGATGGTCTTTCCGGCGAGGGTCATGGGTTCTCCAGTGGGTCAGGAACGGCGCGAACGGGATGCCGCGGCGAACGCGGCGATCCGCGTCGCCGCATCGGGGGTGTCGAACGCAGCACCGATCGTGCGGGCCTCGTCGTCGAGGTTGTCGGCGAACGGCCGCGCGGCGCCGGTGCGGACGAGGCGCTTCGCCTGCCCGAACGCCCCGGTCGCGCCGTCGAGCCAGGCCCGCGCGATCTCGTCGGCACGCTCCCCGGGCTGGTCGACGACCTCGGCGATGAGCCCCCACTCGTGCGCGGTCGGCGCGTCGATCGTCGTGTCGGTGAGCAGCAGCTGCAGCGCGCGGCGCTGTCCGACCGCCGCCGGCAGCAGCGTCGAGACGCCGAGGTCGGGGGTGAGCCCGATGTTCGCGTACTTGCTGACGAACACGGCTCGCGGCGACGCGACGATGTAGTCCGCCGTCAGCATGAGACCGAGACCGCCGCCGGCGACCGCTCCCTGCACCGCCGCGACCATCGGGATCGACGACTCCACGAAAGTCCGGATGCCGTCGTGGATCACTCCGGCCATCTCGGTGATCGCGCCACCACTGCCGCCGGAGATCGCCATCTGCACGACGTCGCCGCCGGCGCAGAACGCCGGGCCCGCGGCATCCAACACGATCGCGCCGACCGTGTCGTCGCGCGTCAGCTCGTGCGCGAGGTCGCGCCAGCGCGTGCCCATCTCGAAGTCCATCGCGTTGAGGGACGCCGGGCGGTTGAAGGTCAGCCGGGCGAGGGCGCCCTCGCGGCGCAGCAGGATCGAGTCGCTCATCGGGTCTCCACTCACTTCGGGGCCATGCGGATCGAACCGTCGAGACGGATCGTCTCGCCGTTGAGATAGCCGTTCTCGACGATGTGCTGAACGAGCGCGGCGTACTCGTCGGGCCTGCCGAGCCGCGCCGGGTAGGGCACCTGCTGGCCGAGCGACTCCTGCGCCGCCTCGGGGAGCCCCGCGAGCATCGGGGTCTCCATGATCCCGGGTGCGATCGTGCAGACGCGGATCGCCGAGCGCGCCAGTTCGCGCGCGATCGGCAGCGTCATCGCGTGCACACCGCCCTTGCTGGCCGCGTACGCGGGCTGCCCGATCTGACCGTCGAAGGCCGCGACCGACGCGGTGTTCACGATGACGCCGCGGTCCCCGGATGCCGTCGGTTCGGTCGCCGCCATCGCCGCCGCCGCGTGGGCGATGACGGTGTAGGTGCCGATCAGGTTGATGCGGATGATCCGTTCGAAGTCGGCGATCGGGCTCGGCGAACCGTCGCGGGTGAGGACCTTCGCGGGCGGCGCGATCCCGGCGCAGTTGACGGCGACGCGCAGCGGGGCGACGGCGGATGCCGCGGCCACGGCCGCCTGCACCTGCGCGGCATCCGTCACATCGGCGGCGGCGAAGGTCCCGCCGAGCTCCGCGGCGACGTTGGACCCGGATGAGGTCGGCAGGTCGACGATGACGACGTGCGCACCCTGCGCGGCGAGGCGGCGGGCCGTGGCGAGACCGAGTCCGCTGGCCCCGCCGGTGACGAGGGCGGATGCTGCGGCGATGTCCATGCGCTCTCCTTCGAACGGGATCGGGTTCCACCTTACGCGCGACTGGGTGCCACGGCAGCAGGATGCCTCCAGGCTAGCCGTCCCCGACGGTGGGCGACAGGATGGAGGGATGTCCGTCCCCCTCGCCGACGCGCCCGTCCCCCCGATCGTGCGCCGCCTCGCGCGCGGTGCGGCACTCCTGCCGGTGTGGGAGAACAAGCTCGGCGGGCAGACGTTCCGCACCGACGACGACCGGTTCATCAAGGTCGGTCCGGTCCATCTCGAGACCTCGATGGCGGATGAGGCGGAGCGGATGGCCTGGGCAGCTCCCTACGTGCGCGTGCCGACGGTGATCGAGCAGGGCGACGACGGCGAAACGGAGTGGCTCGTGACCCGCGCCCTCACCGGCCTCTCGGCGGTCGATCCGGCGTGGGTCGCGCGGCCCGAGACGGCGGTCAGGGCGATCGGCGAGGGCCTGCGCGCCCTGCACGAGAGCCTGCCGGCGGCATCCTGTCCCTTCGACTGGACCGTGCCGGCGCGCGTCGCGAACGCCGCGGCGCGCGGGGTGATCGTCCCCGACGAGCTGCGCGAGGCGCCGCCGATCGACCAGCTCGTGGTCTGCCACGGCGACGCCTGCGCGCCGAACACGCTGATCGGGGACGACGGCCGATGGAGCGGCCACGTCGACCTCGGGCAGCTCGGCCTCGGCGACCGGTGGGGCGACATCGCCGTCGCCGCGATGAGCACCGGCTGGAACTACGGCCCCGGGTGGGACGGCGTGCTCCTCGAGGCCTACGGCGTCGCGCCCGACGAGGAGCGCCTCGCCTACTACCGCGACCTCTGGAACGCGACCTGACCCGTCAGCGCACCGCGCCGTCGAAGAGCGCCGCCGCCGCGAGATAGCCCGCCACGACGACGGATGCCGAGACGATCGGCACCCACGCGAGGTCGCGCCCCGTGCGCCAGGCGACGATCGCGGCGACCGCGGTGAGGACGAGGCTGGTGAGGATCGCGCCGCCGAAGAGCATGCCCGCGGCATCCGCCGCCCCCCAGTCGCACGACGGAGAGCAGTGCCCGCCGGCGAGGACGCCGCGCAGGAACCACAGCACCCCGGTGACCACGATCGCGACCGCCTGCAGCACCGCGACCGCGAGGACGCCGCCGGCACCGCTCCGCCGCAGGCGCGGAGGAACGGCGGGGGCGGACATACCGCGGACGCTACCAGCCGCGACACCCCCGCGGGCGCTTAGGCTCGACCGGTGAGCGAACGGACGAGCACCGGGTCCCGCATCCTCGAGGTCGCGTGGGCCGACCCGCGCGCGACCGCGCTCCGCGATGAGTTGGATGCCGACCTCGGCGCCCGCTACGACGGGTTCCACGGCGACGAGCCCGCCGAGCGGAAGGCCGCGCGCTCCCGCGCCCTCGCGATGCACCCCGACGAGATCGTCGCGACCCTGATCGCGGTGGATGCCGACGGCACACCGACCGGCCACGTCATCCTCCGTCGCCTCGGCGAGGAGTGGGAGATCAAGCGCCTCGTCGTCACCGAGGCGGCGCGGGGCCGCGGCATCGCGCGAACCCTCATGGGCGCCGCGCTCGACCGGGCACGCGCGGGCGGTGCCGATCGGGTCATCCTGCAGACCGGCATCCCGCAGCCCGAATCGGTCGCCCTCTACGAGTCGCTCGGATTCACCCGCATCCCGGTGTACGAGCCGTACGCCGAGACGATGCCCCGTTCGATCTGCTTTGCCTACGCGTTCTGAGGGCGCGGCGCGCGACTCACATCCAGACGACGCGGAACGAGCCGACGGCCACGGCGACCGAGATCGCCACGGCCACGATCGCCAGCGCACCGACCACGGCGACCGCGTCCCGGCGGGACAGCCGCGACGTGCGGGCCCAGGTGCGTTCGACGGGCGCGCCGAACCCGCGCGCCTCCATCGCGGTCGCGAGGCGCGTGCCGCGACGCACCGCGAAGACGAGGAGCACGAACGCCATCGAGAAGAACCGGCGCACGGCGTTCCGGTCCCCCACGCCGCGCGCCCGCCGCGCGAGGCGCATGGCCCGCCAGTCGTCGACGAACAGCCCGAGCGTGCGCGTCCCGGCCAGCACCCCGAGCACGAGTCGCGCGGGCAGCCGCACGATCTGAGCGAGCGCCGCGGCGAGCTCGATCGGGTCGACGCGGCTGAACAGCAGGACCGTCGGGAGCGCGAGCGCGATGACCCGCACCCCGACCGCCACGGCGAACCCGATCGACGCGTCGCTGATCGTCGCGTACCAGAACGAGGCGTACACGCGCCCGCCCGGCTCGGCGTACAGCAGCATGCTCAACCCGGCGACCGGCATCAGCACGAGCACGGGCGCCATCCGTCGCAGCGTTGCCCCGAACCCGATCCCGGTCAGCGGGATGCACAGCACCATCAGCACGACGGCGACACCGGCGCTGACCGCGTCGATCGTCGTCAGCAGCGGGATGGCCAGGACGAAGGCGAGAAGGATGCGGACCGCCGGGTTCACCCCGTCGAGCCACGCGTCCCGCCTCGCGGTCCCGGTGTCGGCCGCCGCGAGGATCATGACGCCACCGCCGCGAGCTCGATGTGCCGTCCGCCGAGCAGCCGCACCGCGTCCTCGTCGTGCGTCACCGCGACGACCGCGCGCCCGTCGGCGACCTGCGCCTGCAGCAGCGAGACGATGCCGGCCCAACCGCGACGGTCTTGCCCGAACGTCGGCTCGTCGAGGACGATGACCTCGGGCGATGTAGCGAGGACGGTGGCCACCGACAGCCGCCGCTTCTGACCGCCCGACAGCGTGAACGGATTGGCGCGCGCGAGCGCGGTGAGCCCGAGCTCGTCGAGCAGCCGGTCCACGACGGCGTCGATCTCGCGGGACGGGCGCCGGAGGGCGCGCGGTCCGACCTCGAGCTCTGCACGCACCGTCGAGGCGAGGAACTGGTGCTCGGGATCCTGGAACACGGTGCCGATCCGGGTGAGGAGCTCGCGCGAACTCCAGCGGGATGGCCGCGCTCCCCGACGCCCCGCGGGCACGGTGCCCGCCTCGACGGCCCCGGCGAACTCCGGCAGGAGCCCCGCGAGGGTCAGCGCGAGTGTCGATTTGCCGACGCCGTTGGGTCCGGTGATGACGGATGCCGCCCCCGCCGCCACCTCGAGGTCCAGTCCCTCGCGCACCGGCGTCCGCCCGTCCCGCGAGACGGCCAGCCCCCTCGCCCGGAGGGCGGCGGGGACGTCCGTCGTCACGGCCGGCAGCGCGGGCAAGTCGACGGGGTGACCCGGCAGCCAGACCCCGGCCGCGAGCAGGGTCGCCGCGTGACGGGTGAACACTTCGGCGGGTGTTCCGTCCGCGAGCAGACCCCCCTCGGCGTCGAGGACCACGACTCGCGTCATGAGGTCCACCCACACGTCCGTCCGGTGCTCGATCACGACGAGGGTGGCGCCCGTGGCCTCCACCGCCCGTCCGACCGCGGCGCGCACCTCGCGGACCCCGACGGGGTCGAGGTTGGCGGTCGGCTCGTCGAGCAGCAGCAGACCCGCGTCCATCGCGAGGGCGCCCGCGATCGCGAGGCGCTGCTTCTGGCCGCCCGAGAGCCGCGCGGTCTCGCGGTCGAGCGGGACGTCGAGCCCGACGGCGTCGAGCGCGGCGCGCACCCGCACCGGGATGCGTTCGGGCGGGACGCCGAGGTTCTCGCAACCGAATGCCACGTCGTCGCCGACGCGGGAGAGCACGACCCCGGCGTCGGGATCCTGCAGCACGAGGCCGACACGGCCGCGCTGCGTGCTCGGGTCGGCGCCGTCGATCGTCATCCGACCCGACGCCTCGCCGTCCTCGTCACCGCCGAGCAGCCCCGCCATTCCCGCGAGGAGCGTCGACTTGCCCGCGCCCGATGCACCGAGCAGGAGCACCCGCTCGCCGGGGGCGATGTCGAGGTCGACGTCCGCGACGGCCGGTCGGCGACGGCCCGCGTAGCGCCACCCCCAGCCGCGTGCGCGGAGTCCGGCCGGGCGGGACCCGGTGGTCAGACCTCGTCCGCCTGTTCTCGACCCGCGGCGAACCGGCTGAGGGCACCGGTTTTCGCGAGAGCCCGGACGAGCAGCCATCCCACGACGCCGGCGAGCACGACGCCCGAGACGATGATCGTGCCGAGGTAGATGAGGTTGAACTCGAGCGTCTTCAGGATGTTCGGGGTCGAGCCGAAGAACAGTTCGAAGATCCACGCAGCGACGCCCGCGCCGACGCCGGCGAGCGCGGCCACACCGATGCCGAAGCGGCGGTAGAGGAACACGGCGAAGATGAGCTCGGCGCCGAGGCCCTGGACGAGGCCCGACAGCAGCGTCGACGGGCCCCAGATGTTGCCGATCGTGGCCGAGACGGCCGCGGCGACGACCTCGACGAGCAGCGCGGCGCCGGGCTTCCGGATCACGAGACCGCCGATGACACCGCCGATGAGCCAGATGCCGACAGCGAAGCCGCCGAGGCCGGGGGTCGCGGCATCCATCACCTCGAACCAGCCGTAACCGACGCCGTTCCAGAACCAGAACAGCAGGCCCACCGCGACACCGAGGACGGCGGCGACGACGATGTCGACGACCCGCCAACGCGAGCGGTTCGGCGACGTGGTGGTCCGGGTCTCGGACGTGGACGCGACAGCGTGCATTTCTCTCTCCTCCCTGCGCCGGCATGATCCGGATCAGGTTCGACGGTCGAAGCGTGGATCGCTTCCTCTCAGCCCGGCTCACCGGACTCCCGTGGTTGTGCGTCGAGTATAGCCACAGGGAGAGCGCGCTACCGTTGTCCGGTGACCGTGGACGACGCCGATTCCCGCACGCGCCGACGCCGGCGCGGTGCGACGCCTGCCTCCCCCGCCGCCGATCACCGTGCGCTCGGGTGGGTCGACGAGGAGGGGCGTCCGGTGAGCGCCTCCCAGGCCCAGCCCGCGACCTTCGAACTGCTGCCGCCCGAGCGTCGGCGGCGCGGCATCCCGCTCGCCGTCCTCGGCATTCCGGCCCTCGCCGTCCTGGCGGTCGTGACGGCCTACACGAGCGCCATGCTGCTCTGGCCCTTGAACAACGTGACGCCCTCGGCGACGACGACCGACGCCGCCGCCCTGACGGGGGCGGCGAGTGCGATCGCGTGGCCCGCCGAGGGCGAATCCGCCGTCGGCATCACCGGGTTCGCTCCCGCGGCCTCGTCCGAGACGCCGGCGCAGATGGCGAGCACGACCAAGCTGGTGACCGCCCTCGTCATCCTCGACCAGGCGCCCCTCGCCGCCGGCGAGCAGGGTCCCGAGTACGCGTTCACGTACGCCGACCGCCTGGAGTACTGGGACTACGTCGGGCAGAACCAGTCGGCGCTCAACGTCCCCGACGATGGCTCGCTGACCCAGTACCAGATGCTCCAGGGCATGCTCATCGCCTCGGCCAGCAACTACGCCGACCGTCTCGCGACCGACGCGTTCGGGTCCGTCGAGGAGTACGTCACCGCCGCGAATGCGTGGCTCGCCGAGAACGGGCTCGACGGCATCACGGTGACGGATGCCTCCGGCTACGACCGCGGCAACGTCGCCACCCCGGCGGCCATGGTCGCCCTCGCCGAGAAGGCGCTCGCCAACCCCGTGATCGCCGAGATCGTCGCCACGGAGACCGCGGAGCTGCCCGGCGCGGGCGAGTTCGAGAACACCAACGCCCTGCTCGGCACCGACGGCGTCGTGGGTCTGAAGACCGGCAGCTACGCGGGCTACTACAACCTCGTCGCCGCGCGGACGATCGACCTCGGCGGCGGCCCCACGGCGCTGTTCGCCTCCGTCGCCGGCGCGCCGACGGACGGCGCCCGCGTCGATGACACCGAAGCCCTGCTCGACGCCGTCGCGCAGGAGGCGTCCGTCACCTCCACCCTCCCCGCCGGCACGGTGGTCGCCGAGGTCACCACGGCCTGGGGCGCGAAGACCACGCTCGTCACCGACGAGGACGCCGAGCTGCACCTGTGGAACGGGGCGACGGCAACGGCCGAGGCATCCTTCGACATCGAGGCGGATGCCGCGGCCGGAGCGGATGCGGGCACGCTCGTCCTCTCGGGGCCGGCCGACCAGGTCGAGGTGCCGGTGAGCGTGAAGACCGCGATCTCCGGCCCCGACCCGTGGTGGCGCCTCACGCACCCGATGCAGCTCGTGGGCGGCGGCGACTGAGACTCAGGCGAAGCGGACGGTCTGCTGCAGTCGCGTCCGCACGTCGAAGAGCTCGTTGCCACCGATGTCGCGCGCACCGCTGACGCCGCGGCGGAGGACCGTCGCGAGGACGCTGCGGGCGACGACGGCGACGGGCAAACCCTTCACCTTGCCGAGTTCCTCCACCGCCGTCGCGACGTCGTCGTCGGGGAGGACGACGAGCGCGGCGCTGAACCGCACCTTCGCCGCACGGCCGAGCGCCCGCGCCGCGAGCACGAGCTGCGCGACGGGAGCGCCGACGACCGCGTCGCCCTCGAGCTCGCCGCGGCGGGTGCGCACCGGCGCGCCGAAGTCCTCCGACAGCACGGCGTACAGGCCGCTCGGCCCCAGCACGACGTGGTCGAGCTTCACGTCCGGGTTCCGCGCGTCGGCCGCCACGTCGTGCCATACGGTGTACCCCATGCCGAGCTCGGCGACGATCCGCGCCGTCGCCTCCTCGGCGAGCGCGTCCGCGAGCAGGCGTCGCACCTCGTGCGGCGCGCTGCGGACGAGGGCGGGATCGTACGGGTCGGCGAGGTCCACCCCGCGACCCGCCCACTCGCGGATCAGGTCGAGGTACCGCTCGCGACGCCAGCCGCCGGGCTGCCCGAACGAGCGGGCGCGCGGCCGGGTGTCGGCCTGCCGGGCCGGGGGCCGCCACATCGGGGCCGACGGATCCGGGCCGTACGAGGCGGTCTCGCCGAAGCCGTGGCCGCGGTCGTATGCCGCGCGGGCCTCGGTGGTCCCCACGAGCTCCCACGCGCGCTGCACCTGCACGAACTGCGCGGCGTCGCCGCCGGTGTCGGGATGCGTCTGCCGCAGACGCAACCGGTAGGCCTTGCGCAGGTCGTCGTCGCTCGCGTCGGCGGCCACGCCGAGGACCTCGTACGCCGACGCGGAGAGGGGGCTGTCGAACACGTCAGCTCCAGAGGGGGACGCTCGGGCGGAACGAGAGCGCGGTGTCGGCGGTCTCGGCGGGGACCTCGTGCAGGCGGGCCGGCTGCCAGCGCGGCGCTCGGTCCTTGTCGACGAGTTGCGCGCGGATCCCCTCGACGAGGTCGGGCTGGGTGCGGCCGAACCATTCCACGAGCGCGTACTCCTGCGCCAGGGCCGCGCGCAGGTCCGGCAGCCCGCGTGCCGAGCGCACGGCGGCGAGGGTGACGGTCAGCGCGGTCGGAGCCTGGGTCTCGAGCAGGTCCGCCGTGGCCGCGGCATCCGCTTCGGGGCGGTCGCGAAGGCGGGCGATGATCTCGGCGACCGTGTCGGCGGCGAACGCGTCGTCGATCCACGCGCGCGAGGCGGCGAGACGACCGGGTTCGGGGGTCTCGTCGAACAGCATCGCGATCTCGGTCGGTGTGTCCGGGTCGGCCCGCGTGACGAGGGCGTGCCGCACGTCGCCGAGGCGGTCGGCGGGCACGAGGTGGTCGGCGAATCCGGCGTGGATCGCGTCGGCGGCATCCATCGTCCCGCCCGTCAGGGCGAGGTACTCGCCGACCCGTCCCGGCGCGCGCCCGAGCAGCCACGACCCGCCCACGTCGGGGGTGAAGCCGATGCGGGTCTCGGGCATCGCGAGCCGGGAGCGCTCGGTGACCAGGCGCACCGAGGCATGGCCCGCCAGGCCGATGCCGCCGCCCATCGTCACGCCGTCGGCGAAGACGATGACCTGCTTCGGGTACTCCGCGATCCTCGCGTTCAGCGCGTACTCGTCGCGGAAGAACGCCATCGCCGCCTCGGCCTCGCCCGCCAGGATCTGCTCGCGGAGCGCGCGCACGTCCCCGCCAGCGCAGAAGCCCCGCTCGCCCGCGCCGTCGAGCAGGATCAGGCGGATGTCGGGGTGATGCTCCCACGCGTCGAGCGCGTCGGCGATGCCGCGGATCATGCCGTGGTCGACGGCGTTGATCGCCTCGGGCCGGTTCAGCGTGATGCGTCCGACGCTCCCCTCCGCACGGACGAGCAGACGGGATGCCGCGGGTTCACTCACCCGGGCAACGTTACCGGCCGGATCCTCGGTGCCGGCCGAGCGCGTCAGGCCTGCGCGGGTCGTGGCGCCCGGCGACGCGGCGCCCGCACGGGTCCGTCCGCCGCGGCATCCGGTCGCTGCACCGGGATCTCCGTCGTCACGAGCTCGACGACATCCACTGGCTCGTCGTCGGCTTCGAGGCGCAGGGCCTGGACGAGGGCGAGCCCGTGTCGCGTGGTGATGACGAGGCGCTGGAACTCGGGGTCGCCGTCGAGGTCGATCACGACCGAGGGGCGCCGCCGCCGCACGAGCACGAAATCGTCGCCGCCGGCGGAGCGCCACCGCCCCATCGCGACGGTCCGCGGGATGACGGTGCCGGGGGTCGGCACCCCGCGCAGCCACGTCCACGGGTCGTCGACGAGCTGCACCTTCGCGATGTGGGTGCGCTCGACGCGGACGGCGTCCTTGCGGAACGACAGCGCACGCTCGGTGGCCGAGAGCGCGACCTCCAGTCGCGACGAGTCGAGCAGCAGCGTCACCATGGGATCAGTCTGCCAAACGCGTCCCGTACGACGGATGCCGCATCCGCAACGATCCGGTCTCGGCCATCCGCCTCAGCCCTGGATGCGGGGGAACGAACCGGTCGGCGGGGCGAACTCGTCGATCGCGTGCGGCAACGGGAACTGGGCCACGGCGGCGATGAGCCCGGCGACCGTCTGCTCCTTCGCGATCACGCTGACCCCCAGCCCGGCGCGGCGGGCGTCCTTCGCCGTGCGGGGACCGATCGCGGCGATCACGGTGCCCGCCGGGATCTCGGGGAACTGCTCGTGGACCTGTTCGGCGACCGAGCCACTGGTGACGAGGATCGCGTTGATGCGCCCGGAACGGACGTCGGTGGCCACCTTCTCGGTGACCGGCACCCCGACGGTGCGGTACGCCACGACACTGCGGACGTCGTGCCCCGCCTCGACGAGCAGCCGCGTCAGGACCGGCTTGGCCAGTTCGCTGCGGAGCGTCAGCACCCGCATGGGCTCCGGCTCGAGGGCGATGAGCTGCGCCGCCATCCCCGCAGCCGAGTTGTCGTCGTCGGGGACCAGGTCGACGCGGTAGCCGACGGCGCCGAGCGCCGCGGCGGTCGTCTCACCCACAGCGGCGACGCGGGTGGTGGGAGGGATCACCGCACGGTAGGCGTGGAGGACGTCGACGGTCGTCGAACTCGTGAGGGTCACCCAGTCGAAGGCGCCCGACGCGAGGTCGCGGAGCGCCGACTCGAGGTCGGTCGGGTCCTCGGACGGGGCGAAGTTGATGAGCGGCGCGATCACCGGCGTCGCCCCCTGCGCGCGCAGCGCCGCGGCGACGCTGTCTCCCCAGGGACCCCCGCGCGGGACGAGCACCCGCCAGCCCTTGAGGGGCTTCGGTGCTGCCGCAGCAGGTGTGTTCATGGTTCGACTCTCGTGTCGGCGGTGGCCGCCCCCGAGCGAGACGGCCGACGCTCAGCGGAGGGATGCGCGCAGATGCGCACGTTCGGGACCCTGTCGTCGGCAGCATCTGCACCATCGCCGCTGCCTGCTCCGAGCATACCCCCGGTCGTCAGCGACGTCGCGGCGACGGGGTCCGGCCGCACCGATCAGCGCGTGTACAGCCGGACGGCTCCCCAGACGACGAGCCCGATGGCGGCCGCGACACCGACCGCGGCGACGACGGCACCCGAGGGGTTGCGGTCCGCGAACTCGCGGGCCGAGACCTGGGCGCGCCGCGTGGCGCGGGCGGCCCGCTTGGGGACGTTCGCCTTCTCCTCGATCGCGGCGAGCGCGGCCTTCAGCTCGGCGCGCGCGCGCTCGACGGGGTCCGTGATGCCGAGCGGAACGGCGGTGCGGGGCAGGTCAGAACTCATCGGCCACTTCCTTCACGATTCGGGCGTCGGTCGACAGGGCCTTCGCGGGGTTCTCACGGTTCTTCATGCGCTTGATCCGCAGCATCCCGAGGATCCCGAAGATCACCACGAGCAGCAGACCGAGCACGACGAGGATGAGCGCCGCCAGCCAGGGCGCCATCCACGAGGACAGACCGATGACCGTGAAGGCACCGATCGCCGGGAGGGTCCAGAACAGGACGAACAGCGCCAGGACGAACCAGAGGCCGACGACGCCGGCATCCTTCCCGGTCCGCGTCGCCCAGGCCTTCGCGGCGTTGATCTCGGCGACGATGAGGTTCTTGACGAGCTCGGGGAGCTCAGCGACGAGACCGAGGAGGCTGTCGTCACCCCGGTCGCGGAATCCGCGAGGCGTGCTCATGAGGCGGACGAGGACTTCTTGGTGCCGGTGCCGGAGGAACGCTTCGCGGTGCCCGAGCCGGTCGACCGCTTGGCGGAGCTCGACACGGCGTCGGCAGTCGTCTCGGCGGCATCCTTCACGTCGTCCGCGGCGTCCTTCGACGCGTCGAGGGCGGCGTCGAGCTTGTCGCCCGCGGTGCCCTTCGTGGTGGCGGCGCGGGTGATCTTGACCGCGCTGCTCCACAGCACGCTCGGCAGGGCGAAGGCCGCCGACTTGCCGAACTCGCCGACCTTGTCGACCTGCTTCTGGACGGCGGGGGTGTTGTAGACGCGCAGGTACGCGTCCTTGATCTGCTCGTAGCGCTGGCGGCCCGCACGGGCCCCGAGCACGTAGCCGGCGGTGAGCCCGACGACGATTCCGATCTTGCCCTTCATGGCGATTCCTCACGTTCGAAGCGATGTGATGCCGAGGACCCAGCGTAACGGCGCATTCCGTTCGCGGCATCCACCCTTGACAGGCGGCTCAGGTGGAGGCAGCCTACCCGCCCGCGTGCCACAGCAGGCCGGATCGGATGCGCTCCGCTTCGTCCTTCGCATCGGCGACGACGCGCGTGAGGCCGGTGCCGTCGACCCACGCGCCGACGACGCCGAGCCGCTCGTCCTGCCGGACGGCGCGGCGCACCTCGTCCCGCGCGGGTGACAGGGCGGAGGACGGCAGCGACCGCGACCAGCGGGCGCGGTGCGTCCCGCGCA
>NZ_JAMXSA010000024.1:0-38844 GCF_024124465.1 Microbacterium sp. CnD16-F | reverse complement strand
AGGCACGCCGCGAGGGTGAGGGCGGCGGGCCACCACACGACGGCGACGAGCACGACGGCGCCGACGGCGACGGCGGCCGACGACACGAGCGGCAGGACGACGCGCAGCGGCAGGTTCTGCAGTTCGTCGACGTCGTCGACGAGAGCGGTCGCCGCATCGCCGCGGCCGGCCGTGGCGAGCCCCGCGGGCGCGTGGGGGAGAAGGCGGCGCACGAGGTCGGTCCGCGTGCGGGCCAGTTGGCGCAGCACCGCGTCGTGGCCCGCGAGGCGCTCGGTGTAGCGGAACACGGCGCGGGAGAGGGCGAACGCCCGGACCCCCACGACAGCGGTCGTGATGTAGAGGACGAGCGGCTGCTCGGCGGCGCGCACGATCAGCCAGGCGCTCACGGCGAGCAGGGCCACCGCCGAGGCCTCCGAGAGGAAGCCCGAGGCCAGGGCGGGCCAGAGGCGGCGGACAGGCGGCACGGCGCCGCGCAGCACGTCACGGGTCGTCGTCACACCGACACCCCCGCACCGGTCAGCCGCACGACGCGATCCGCGATCGCGCGGGCGCTCGTGCGGTGCGAGACGAGCAGGAGGAGGGCCCCGGCATCCGCGATCGATCGCAGCGACCGCCAGAGGTGCGCCTCCGCGGCGGCGTCGAGCGCGGCCGACGGTTCGTCGAGGGCGAGGACGGGGGCGTGCCCGCGCAGGTGGCGGGCGACCGCGCGGGCGACGGCGACCCGTTGGGCCTGCCCACCCGAGAGTCCGGCGCCCTGGACACCCAGGACCTGCTCCGGATCGACGTCGGTGAGCCCCACGAGCGCCAGTGCCTCGGCGACCGTCGCGGCGGGCAGGTCGGCATCCCCCAGCGAGACGTTCGACGCGACCGTCCCCACCGCGAGCCCGGGCCGCTGCCCCGCCCACGCGAGCCACGCCGACGGCGGGAGGGTGCGGACGTCGCGGCCGTCGAGCTCGATCCGGCCCGTCGCGGGCGCGAAGCCCAGGAGGGCGTGCAGCAGGCTGGACTTGCCCGCGCCGCTCGGCCCCTCGATGAGGACGATCTCGCCCGACCGCGCCTCGAGGTCCACCGGCGGCAGGTCGCGCACCCGGACGTCCGTCAGCCGCAGCACGTGCGCGCCCCGGCCCACTGCCGCCGCCGCAGGTGCCGACGGTGTCGCCGCGGCGGCCTCGTCGAGGACGGCGAACACGTCGCGGGTCGCCGCGACGCCCTCGCTCGACGCGTGGAACTGCACCCCGACCTGGCGGATCGGCAGGAACGCCTCGGGCGCGAGCAGGAGGACGAAGAGCCCGACCGTCAGGCTGAGCGACCCGTCGAGCAGCCGGAACCCGATCGTCACGGCGACGATGGCGACCGAGATCGACGCGAGGAACTCGAGGGCGAACCCCGACAGGAACGACACCCGCAGCACGGTCATCGTCTCGCGCCGGTAGTCGTCGGTGACCCGCTCGATCGAGTCCGCGGCGCGATGCTGCCGCCCGAAGACGGTGAGGGTGGACAGTCCCTGCACCGTCTCGGCGAAGCGGGTGGCGAGGTGGGTGAGCGTGTCCCACTGGCGGCGCTGGACGCTGCGGGTCGCGAGTCCGATCAGCACCATGAAGATCGGGATGAGCGGCAGGGTGAGCAGGACGGTGAGGCCCGAGACCGCGTCCGCGGTCCCCATCACCGCGAGCAGGATCGGCGTCGCGACCACGGTCTGCACGAGCTGGGGCAGATAGCGGCCGACGTAGGGTTCGAGCGCGTCGAGTCCGCGCCCGGCGACGAGGGCGAGCTGCGCCGTGCTGCGGGCCGCGGTCCACCCCGGCCCGAGGCGGCCGATCGCGTCGAGCACGGAAGCCCGCAGCTGCGACTCGACGCGCGCCGACGCGCGGGCGGCCACCCGCTCGCGCGCGAACGAGAGCACCGAGCGGAGGAGGACGACGGCCGCCAGGGCGAGGAGGGTTCCCGCGATCTCGCGCCCCGCGATCGCATCGACGACCGCTCGCGTCGTCAGGAAGGCGAAGCCGACGACCACCGCCGTCTGCGCCAGCGCGAGCAGTCCGATGAGCAGGAGGAAGGATCGGGATGCCGTCGCGTACCGCCACAGCCGGGGGTCCACCGGCGGCTGCCGCCGTTCGAGCGCGGGGGCCATGGGTCGATCCTCCTCCGCCGTCTCAGTGGGCGGGCGCGGCATCCGCCTTCTCGATCTGCGCACGCGAGATGCGCTTGCGGAAGACCCAGTACGTCCAGGCCTGGTAGGCCAGGATGCCCGGCAGGAAGATGACCGCCGCCCACGTCATGACCCCGAGCGTGTAGTCGGTGCTGGACGCGTTCTCGATCGTGAGGGAGAACGCCGGGTCGGTCGAGGACGGCATGACGAAGGGGAACAGCGCGAACCACAGGGTGAGGACGGCCGTGACGATCGTGACGGCGCCCAGCGCGAAGGCCCACCCGTCGCGCTCCCGCAGGTTGGCCACGGCGGAGCCGATCAGGGCGAGCGCGGCGGCGACGCCGCATCCGATCACCGCCGCCAGTGCGGGGGCGTCGCGGTCCATCGCGATCGCCGTGGTCCAGACGACCGTCCCGGCCGCGAAGAGGATCGTCGGGATCGCCACGCGACGGGCCAGGGCGTGGGCGTCCTCCTTCACCCGGCCGTCGGCCTTCAGCCCCACGAAGTACAGACCGTGCAGGAAGAAGAGCAGCAGGGTGGTGACCCCGACCCACAGTCCGTACGGGTTCAGAAGGGTGAGGAGCGACCCGGTGAACTCCTTGTCGGCGTCGATCGGCACCCCCTGGACGATGTTGCCGAACGCGACACCCCAGAGCAGGGCCGGGACGACCGAGCCGATGACGATCATCCGGTCGAAACCGCGCTTCCACGCGAGCCCCTCGCGCTGGTGGCGGTACTCGAACGAGACGCCGCGGAGGATGAGGGCGAGCAGGATCAGCAGCAGCGGCAGGTAGAACCCGCTGAACAGGGTCGCGTACCACTCCGGGAACGCGGCGAACAGGCAGGCGCCCGCAACGATGACCCACGTCTCGTTGAGGTCCCACACCGGCCCGATGGTGTTGATGACCTGGCGCCGCGACACCTCGTCGCGGCCGAGGAACGGCAGGCTCATCCCGACGCCGAAGTCGAAGCCATCGAGCACGAAGTAGCCGACGAAGAACACACCGACGACGAAGAACCAGAGGTAGGCGAGATCCATGGCGTGCTCCTAGTAGACCGTCGAGGGGGTCTGGTCGACCGGCAGGTCGCGTGGGTCGGGGTCGTCGGGCCCGGGCAGGGGGTCGGGACCCTTCTGCGCGGCCTTCAGGATGAGGCGGAACTCGACGACGGCGAGCGAGGCGTAGATCGCGGTGAACGCGACGAGGGAGATGAGCACCGTCCAGCCGGGGACACTGGGCGAGACGCCGTCCTCGGTGAGCATGAGGCTGAACACGATCCACGGCTGCCTGCCCATCTCGGTGAACACCCAGCCGACGAGGCTGCCGAGCAGGGGGAGCGGGGCGGACCAGATCGCGATGCGCCACATCCAGTCGGCGACGGGACGGGTCGCCTTCTTCCGCGTGACCCAGAGGCCGGCGACCGAGATGAGGGTGGCGAGACCGCCGAAGCCGATCATCCAGCGGAAAGACCAGTAGGTGACCCAGATCTCGGGACGGTAGTCGACGCCGGCGCCGAAGCGCTGCGTGTAGAGGTCCTGCAGATCGTTCAGTCCTTCGACGCAGCCGTCGAGCGTCTGGGTGGACAGGAAGGAGAGCAGGTAGGGAACGCGCAGCGACCAGATCTCCTCCGAGCCGTCGGGTGTGCCGATCGAGAAGATGGAGAAGGATGCGTCGGCGCCGCACGCGTTCTCGTACAGGGCTTCGGCGGCCGCCATCTTCATCGGCTGCGTCTGCACCATGACGAGCCCGAGCTGGTCGCCGCTGATGGCGGTGCCGGCGAAGGAGATGATCATGAACCACATGCCGTAGCGGAGGGCCGGACGCATCGTCTCGACGTGCTGCCCGCGGCGCAGGTGCCAGGCGGCGACGGCGATGATGACCGCCGCGGCGAACATGAACGCCGAGAAGATCGTGTGCGGGAAGGCAGCGAGGGCGACCGGGTTGGTCAGCAGCGCGAAGAAGTCCGTGAGCTCGGCGCGGCCGGTGTCGGGGTTCAGCGTGTAGCCGACCGGGTTCTGCATGAACGCGTTGGCCGTCAGGATGAAGTACGCCGACAGGATCGACCCGAACGCCGTCGCCCAGATGGTGAGCAGGTGGATGCGGCGGGGCAGCTTGTCCCAGCCGAAGATCCACAGGCCGATAAAGGTCGCCTCGAAGAAGAACGCCATGAGGCCCTCGAAGGCGAGCGGGGCGCCGAACACGTCGCCGACGAAGCGGGAGTATGCGGACCAGTTCATGCCGAACTGGAACTCCTGCACGATGCCGGTGACGACGCCCATCGCGAAGTTGATGAGGAAGATCTTGCCGAACAGGCGGGTCAGGTGCAGCCACCTCACGTCGCCGGTGCGGTGCCAGATCGTCTGGAAGATCGCCACCGTGAGCGCCATGCCGAGCGTCAACGGCACGAACAGATAGTGGTAGAGCGTCGTCAGTCCGAACTGCAGGCGAGCCAGGATGAGCGGGTCCAGAAAGTCCACGGGCTTGGTCCTTCCACGGGTATGCTCCGACGCTACGACAGCCGGCTGATCGCGGCATCCGATCGGGCCGTGCAAAATACCCGGATGCCGCCGCGCCGGACACCGCCATGGTGGGAGCGGTCTCCGCCGAATACGGTGGGGCTCATGACTCGCGGTGATCCGTCCCGGGTTCCCGCCATGGTGCGGCGGACCACAGCCTTCACCGCGGCGTGGCTGGCGGCGGTCCTCGTCCTGACCGCGGGGCCCGCCTCAGCCGGCACGACGCCCTCGCCGACGCCGGCCGTGTCACCGTCGCCGACCGTCTCGCCGACCCCGACGGCGACTCTCACGCCTACCCCGCCGCCGACCCCGACGGCTACCCCGACTCCGACACCGACGGCGACATCGAAGCCCACGCCGACGTCCACGCCCACGGCTACTCCGACTCCGACGCCCACCCCGACACCCACGCCGACCCCGACACCCGCTCCGACGCCGGACGCCGGGGCGCGCCTGGCGGCCCCGCCCGCCCCGCGGATGCCGTCGACGGGTCGCCTCAGCGCCGCAACCGCCGCCGACCAGACCATCGCCGTGAGCCGCGCCCTCTTCCCGAACGGAAGCGCCGAGGTCGTGATCGCCGCCGCCAAACGCCACGACGCGCAGATCGCGGCGGGGCTCGCGGGCGCCCGCCGGGCGCCGATGCTGTACGTCGCACCAGACTCGATCCCCGCCGCGGTCAAGACCGAACTCGCCCGGCTGAAGCCGACGCGCATCCTCGTCGTCGGCTCGACGGCGTCGGTGAACAGTACGGTCGCGCGGGTGCTCGGTCAGACGGCCCCCGTCGAGCGGATCTCCGGCGCCGACACCTACGCGCTCTCGCGCGCGGTCCTGCGCTTCCTGGGCCCCGTCGACCGCGTGTACGTCGCCGACGGGCGCACGATGGACACCGCTCCGATCGCCGCGGCGGCCGCCGCCGCGACGGGAGGCGGCTTCATGGCCGTCGACGGTCGCGGCACGGCCTCCGACGCCACGATGGCGGCGCTGAAGGACGTCGGTGCGAAGGAGGTGGTCATGATGAACATCGCCTCGATGATGGGGAAGGGGTTCGTCGACCGCATCCGCTCCGCCGGGATCAGCGTGCGTCGCATGGCGGGCGGCACCAGCGAGGCCGTGGCGATCTCCACGGCCGCCGACTACCCGAGCACGACCACCCGCGGTGTCGTGGTCTCCGGCGTCGCGATCCCCAACCACGAGACCGGCACGGCGGCCGCGGTCGCCGGGGCCCTCCGCCAGCCCTTCCTCTACTCACGCACCGAGTGCGTGTCGGATGCCACGGCCGCCCTCCTCGACACGCGAAAGGACACCGTCCTCGCCGTCGGTCCGACCAGCCGGTTGCAGGCGGCCGTGCTGACGGGCGACGGCTGCACCGTCGTCCGCACCGCGGCGGCGAACACGCTGCGCGACAAGATCACGGCCACCATGAAGCGGCATCTCTCCTCGTCGTACGCCGTCACCGTGCGGCAGATCGGCGGTCTCGAGGTGCTGACGGGCAAGACGGGCGCCACGCGACGCGAACCCGCCAGCATGATGAAGCTCTTCGTCGCCTGGGCGGCGCTCAAGCGGGTGGAGAAGAAGCAGGCGTCGCTGTCGACGAAGCTGTCGTCGGGTCTCACCGTCAAGGAATGCCTGCGCGAGCTCATCTGGATGTCCGACAACTACTGCCACACCGACCTCGTGCACTGGATCGGCGTCTCGAACCTCAACAAGCAGATCGCCGCCGCCGGCTACTCGCAGACCTCCTACGGGCGCGTGCTGAAGGGACAGGACGTCCTCTACGCCGGCAACCGCACCACCTCGAACGATCTGAGCCTGCTCGTGGCACGCCTCGAGAAGGGGCAGATCCTCAACAAGACGCACACGACGCTGCTGCGGGATCTCATGCACACGCAGTTGTTCCGCTCCCGCATTCCCAACGGCATCCCGGCCTCCGCCTACCAGGCCTCCAAGCCGGGCTCGCTCTGGGTCAAGGGCGGTCTGCTTCAGGCCGACACCGCGATCATCCGCGGGCCGAAGGCGACCTTCGTGCTCACCGTGATCGGCGACGCCGGGTCGTCCAAGGCCGGCATCCGCGACATCGCGCGCACCGTCTACACGCACTTCAACGGCTCGTTCGGGGCGGCGGCGAAGCACTCCGACCTGCACGTGCGGACCACGAAGAACGCGACGTGGCGGAAGTCCGCAGGCGGCGCGGTCGGCGGGACGATCCCGAAGGGCACGCCGCTGCAGGTCTCGGATTCGAAGCGTCACTGGTACAAGCTCCACTACCGGGGCGGATACGCCTGGGTCTGGTACTCGTCCCTGCGCACCAACCTCGCCTACTGAGGCCGTTCGACGCTCAGGCGTCCGGCCGTCGCCGCAGCAGGTGGATGACGCATTCCTGCGGATCGCACGACGAGCGCATGCCGTCGACCGCCAAGGGTCCGCCCGCCTCGCTGAGGGCGCCCTGCATGAGCCCGAGGTGCACGTCGCAGAGCGTCTCGCGGTTGTCCGCCTGATCGGCCGCGTGCGCGCAGGGCGTCAGGTCGATCGTGAGGGCGTCCTCGTCGATCTCGGGGTCGAAGCCGCCGTCGAGGAGCTGCTCGACGAGCGCGTCGAGCTGATGCTGCTCCTCGCCCGTCAGCGACCCGGCCGTCTCGGGCATGACCCGGCGCATGAGGTCGCCGTGCTCGGCAGCGGCCTGCACCTTGCGGCGGTGCTCCGGACTCGAGACGCTCACGCCGTCGACGGCGCGGTAGAACACCCGCGGCCGGCCGCGCGTCGTGCGCTTCTCCACCTCGGTCGCGACGAATCCGCGCTCGATGAGCCGCTGCAGATGCTCCCGGACCGTGTTCGGATGCAGCTTCGTCGCCGCGACGAGCTCGCCGACGGTCTGCTGCGGGGTCGTCTGCAGCAGGTGGAGGATCTCCACGCGCGATGACGTGGAGATCGCGTTGTAGGCGGTCGGGCGCCGGGCCGTCATGACTTCATTATCGGGGGATGACGGATGCCGCGGGGCGGCCCTGGCCTATGATTCCGCCCGTAATCTGAGACCATGCGGCATCCCACCCCCGACCCCGTCGGACCGGGCCAGGAGAGCGTCTGGGACTACCCCCGGCCTCCCCGCGTCGAACCGGTCACCGGCACCGTCACGATCACCCTCGGCGGCGAACGCATCGTCTCGACGAGCCGCGCCTTGCGCGTGCTCGAGACGAGCCACCCGCCCGTCTACTATCTACCGATCGACGACTTCGTCCCCGGTGCGCTGACGCCCGGTCAGGGGTCGTCGTTCTGCGAGTTCAAGGGCGCTGCGCGCTACCTCGACGTCCACGGTGGCGGCGTGCCCCGCCCTGCGGCGGCGTGGAACTACCCGCACCCCGAACCGGGCTTTGAGGAGCTGGCGGACCGGGTGGCGGTGTACGCGCAGCAGATGGACGAGTGCACCGTCGCCGGTGAGGTCGTGACCCCGCAGCCGGGACGCTTCTACGGCGGGTGGGTCACCTCTCAGGTCGTGGGACCGTTCAAGGGCGTGCCGGGCTCGATGGGCTGGTGACCGGGGCCGACCGTCAGAGGCCGAGCGCCGCCTGCACGTCGGGGGAGTCGCTCTCGCGCGGTTCGGTGCGCACCAGGTCGGCGACCGAGCCGAGGATCTCGTCGGGACGGAACGGGTAGCGCTCGATCTCGGCGGTGTCGCTGATGCCGGTGAGCACGAGCACGGTGTGCAGGCCCGCTTCGATCCCGGCGACGACGTCCGTGTCCATGCGGTCGCCGATCATGCCGGTGTTCTCGGAGTGCGCGCCGATGCGGTTGAGTGCCGAGCGGAACATCATCGGGTTGGGCTTGCCGACGACGTAGGGCTCTTTGCCGGTGGCCTTCGTGATGAGTGCCGAGATCGCGCCCGTCGCCGGCAGGACGCCCTCGGTCGAGGGGCCGGTCGCGTCTGGGTTGGTGGCGATGAAGCGGGATCCGGCGCCGATGAAGCGGATCGCCTTGGTGATCGCCTCGAACGAGTAGTTGCGGGTCTCGCCGACGACGACGTAGTCGGGGCGGGTCTCGGTCATGATGAAGCCCGCCTCGTGGAGGGCCGTCGTGAGACCGGCCTCACCGATCACGAACGCGGTGCCGCCCGGCATCTGCGAGGCGAGGAAGTCCGCGGTCGCCAGCGCCGAGGTCCAGATCGACTCCTCCGGCACGACGAGTCCCGACGCGCGCAGCCGGGCGCTGAGGTCGCGCGGCGTGAAGATCGAGTTGTTCGTCAGGACGAGGAACGGGGTGCCCTCGTCGCGCCACTGCTCGAGCAGCTCCGCAGCGCCGGGGATCGGTGTGTTCTCGTGCACGAGCACGCCGTCCATGTCGGTCAGCCAGCACTCGATGTCCGCGCGGGTCCGCATGGGTCCACCCTATGCCCGCGTGCGCCGCTCGCCCGGCGCACCCGAGCGCTACGCCGTGGCGATCTCGTGCGTCGGCGTCCACCCCAGCGACGGGGCGACGTAGCGGGCGAAGGACTCGACGAGCCGCAGGTTGAATGCCACCCCGAGCTGGCTCGGGATCGTGAGCATGAGCGTGTCGGCCTCGCGGACCGCGGCGTCGTGCTGCAGCTGCTCGACGAGCTCGTCGGGGGTGCCGGCATACGTCTTCCCGAAGGTGGACCGCATGCCGTCGATGATCCCGATCTGGTCACCGTCGGAGCGGCCGCCGAAGTACATGGCGTCCTCCGCGGTCGTGATGGGGAAGATGCTGCGGCTCACCGAGACGCGCGGGGTCCCCGCGTGACCGGCCTCGCGCCACGCCGCGCGGAACGCGTCGATCTGCTCGGCCTGCAGGATGTCGAAGGGGCGACCGTCGGCCGCGGTCAGCAGCGTCGACGACATGAGGTTGACCCCCATGCGTCCCGCCCATTCGGCCGAGTCGCGGTTGCCGGCGCCCCACCAGATGCGCGAGCGCAGCCCGGGGGAGTGCGGTTCGATGCGCTGCAGCCCGTGGCCGCCGCCGAACGGGCTGTGCGGGTCGCTCTCGGCGAGCCCTTCGCCCTCGACGGCGCGCAGGAACAGCTCGAAGTGCTCGCGGGCGATGTCGGCGCCGCGCGGGTCGGTCGACCCGGTGTAGCCGAAGGTCTCGTAGCCGCGGATGACGCTCTCGGGTGACCCGCGGCTCACGCCGAGCGCGAGCCGTCCGTCGCTGATGAGGTCGACCGCGGCCGCCTCCTCCGCGAGGTAGAGCGGGTTCTCGTAGCGCATGTCGATCACGCCCGTGCCGACCTCGATGCGCGAGGTGCGCGCCGCGATCGCGGCGAGCAGCGGCATGGGGGAGGCCTGCTGGCGGGCGAAGTGGTGCACGCGGAAGTAGGCGCCGTTCACCCCGAGCTCGTCCATGCCCTGCGCGAGGTCGATCGCCTGCAGCATCGAGTCGCCGGCGGTGAGTTCGCGACCCCCGCCGAGGGGACCGTAATGGCCGAAGGACAGCGTTCCGAAGCGTTGCATACCGGGCACAACGACGCGGCCGCGGCATCCATTCCGATGAATAAGGATGCCGCGGCCGCGGGAGCGTCCGAGGGATCAGCCCGCAGGAGCCACGGCGCGCAGCGCGTCCTTCCAAGGGGTCACGGAACGCCCGATGAGGTCGGTCAGGTCGGACGAGGTGACGTCGAGGGCGCCGCGGGCGATGCCGCCGTCGAGGGCGACGACGAACCCGACGGTGCCCTCGTCGAGCCCGAACGACGCCAGCCGCGCCGCCAGCTCGTCGGGGGTCGCCGGCGCGTACACGACCTCGCGCCCGAGCACCTCGCCCATGGCGGCGGCGATGTCGGCGTAGGTGGCGCGGGGTCCCGCGAGCTCATACGTGCGGCCGAGGTGCCCGTCCTCGAGCAGGACGACCGCGGCGGCCTCGGCGTAGTCCGCCCGCGCGGCGGCGGCCACGGCGGCGTCGCCGACGGCGGCCGACAAGACGCCCGTCTGCGCCGCGCCGGCCAGGTCGCCGGCGTAGTTCTCCATGTACCAGTTGTTGCGCAGGATCACGGCGGGGATGCCGCTGGCCGCGATCGCCTCCTCGGTCGCCTTGTGGTCGGGGGCGAGGACGAGGTCGACGGTGTCGGCGTGCGAGACGCTCGTGTAGACGAGCTTCGCAACACCGGCGCGGGCGGCGGCGTCGACGACGGTCAGGTGGCCGGCGAGGCGCCCGCCCGGCTCCGAGCCCGAGATGAGCAGCACGCTGTCGACGCCCTCGAGGGCGGCATCGACCGACTCGGGCACGGTGTAGTCGAGCGGCACGACGCGCACGCCCCTGCCGGCGAGGTCGGCGGCCTTCGAGACGGTGCGGGCTCCGGCGACGATGCTCTCCGGGGCGGCGCCGCGGGCGAGCAGTGCGTCGACGACGAGGTGTCCGAGCTGGCCGCCGGCGGCGGTGACGAGGATGGTCATGGCGAGTCCTTTCGATGATCGCGCGATGCGTGCGACAGCCGGGACAACCCCCACCGGACCCCCATGCATTCCGATCGGAGGGTACCCACTTTCAGGTAAGCTCCTGACGTGTCGGTGAGTTTCGAGCGGATGCGGCAGGAGTCGCCGGGGATCTTCAGCGAGGCGTGCCCGTCGCGTGTCGTCCTCGACCACGTCATGAGCAAGTGGGGCGTCCTCGTCCTCCTCGCGCTCACCGACGGCACACGCCGGTGGGGCGAGCTGCGTCGCAGCGTCGACGGGATCAGCGAGAAGATGCTGGCCACGACGCTGCGCACCCTCGCCGCCGACGGGATCGTGGCGCGCACGTCCTACCCCGAGGTCCCGCCCCGCGTCGAGTACTCCCTGACCCCGCGCGGCGTCGAGCTCATGGAGCGGATGACGCCCCTCATGACGTGGATCCAGGCGAACGCCGACGAGATCGTCGCGCGCTGAGCCCCGGCATCCGCGGCCGTGTCAGGATCGAGATCATGACTGTTCTCGGTACCAGCGATCTGACCGTCTTCCCCCTGTCGCTCGGCGGCAACGTCTTCGGCTGGACGGCCGACCGCGACACGTCCTTCGCCGTCCTCGACGCCTTCACCGGCGCCGGCGGCGACTTCATCGACACGGCGGACGTCTACAGCGCGTGGGTCCCCGGCAACTCGGGCGGCGAGAGCGAGCGCATCATCGGCGAGTGGATCGCCTCGCGGCGGCCCGAAGGCGTCGTCGTGGCGACCAAGGTCTCGAAGCACCCCGAGTTCCCCGGCCTGTCGGCGGACAACGTGCGCGCAGCCGCCGAGGCATCGCTCGCCCGGCTGGGCGTCGACACCATCGACGTGTACTACGCGCACGCCGAAGATCCCGACACCCCGCTCGAGGAGACCGTCGCCGCCTTCGGCTCCCTCGTCGCCGACGGACTCATCCGCTACCCGGCCGTGTCGAACTTCTCCGTCGAGCGCACCCGCGAGTGGGTTCGGCTGGCGCGCGAGCAGGGGGTCGCCGAACCCATCGCGACCCAGCCCGCCTACAACCTCGTCGACCGCGCCGTCGAGCGCGACGTCGTCCCGACGGCGGCCGAGCTCGGCCTGACCGTCGTGCCGTACTACGCCCTCGCGAGCGGATTCCTCACCGGCAAGTACCGCTCCGCCGACACCTCGGGGCAGTCCTCGCCCCGCGCGGGATCGGCGGCGAAGTACGCGACGCCCGACGGGCTCGCCGTGCTCTCCGCCCTCGACGACGTCGCGGCCGCCCACGGCGTCTCGGTCGCCTCCGCCGCCCTCGGGTGGCTGCGCGCTAAGGGCGCCGTCCCGATCGCCTCGGCCTCGCGCGTCGACCAGGTCGAGGGCCTCATCGCCGGCGCGACGCTCGAGCTGACACCCGACGAGGTCGGGGCGCTCGACGACGCCTCGGCACCGTTCGTCGGCTGACCGACCCGGGACGGATGCCGCCGGTCGCCTAGCCTGGACCGGTGGCATCCGTCCTGAACATCTCCGCCTACCTCTTCACGCCGATCGACGACCCCGCGTCGCTGCGCTCCGAGCTGCAGGAGCGGGCCGACGCGTGCTCGCTGCGCGGCACGATCCTGGTCGCCGAGGAGGGCATCAACCTCTTCCTCGCGGGACCGGCGGAGGACGTCCGCGGGTTCGTCGACGAGCTGCGGACCGAGGAGCGGTTCGCCGCGCTCACGACGAAGGAGAGCTGGTCGGTGGAGCAGCCGTTCCGCAAGATGCTCGTCAAGCACAAGCGCGAGATCATCCGGATGGACCGTCCCGCGATCCGACCGGCGGACGGACGCGCCCCGGCGGTCGACCCCGTGACGCTCCGACGGTGGCTCGAAACCGGCCGCGACGACGACGGCCGTGAGGTCGTCCTGCTTGACACGCGCAACGCCTTCGAGGTCGACCACGGGACGTTCGCCGGTGCGCTGGACTGGCGCCTGGAGAAGTTCACCGAGTTCCCGGATGCCGCGGCCGCGCACCGCGACGAGCTCGTCGACAAGACCGTCGTGAGCTTCTGCACCGGCGGTATCCGCTGCGAGAAGGCGGCCCTCGTCCTGCGGGAGGACGGCATCGACGCGCGTCAGCTCGACGGCGGCATCCTCGGGTATTTCGAGCACGTCGGCGGCGACGGGTTCGACGGCGACTGCTTCGTCTTCGACGAGCGGCGGACCGTCGACGCGCGCCTGCAGCCCACCGGCTGAGCAGCGTCCGAGGCGGGCGCTAGCCTCGACCCATGCACCGGCTCACGAGGGACGAGGCCCGCCGCATCGCGGTGCGCGCGCAGCTGCTCGATGCGGACCGACCCGGCGACGTCGTCGAGGTCGCCGAGCAGATCGCGGCGATCAAGATCGACCCGACAGCCGTCATCGCCCCCAGCGAGCAGTCGATCTGCTGGTCGCGCATCGGCTGGGCCTACGAGCCGGGGCAGCTGTCGAAGGCGGTCGAGGGGGACCGGCTGCTGTTCGAGTACGACGGGCACTTCCGCCCGGCATCCCTCCTCCCGGCTCTCCGCGCCGTCATGCCGGGGCGCCGCCTCGGCGGTTCGACACGCCAGTACCTCGAGGCGAACGCCGCCTTCCGCGCCGAGATCCTGCGACGCCTCGAGCGGGAGGGACCGCTGCCGGCCTCGGAGATCCCCGACACGAGCGTGGTCCAGGCGAAGAACGAGAGCGGCTGGTACGGCGCGAATCAGGTGCCGCGCATGCTCGAGCTCCTGTCCTACCTCGGCGACGTCGCCATCAGCGGGCGGATCGGCCGCCAGCGCGTGTGGGACCTGCCCGACCGTGTCTACGGTGCACGGGATGCCGAGATGGACCCTGCCGACGCCGAGGACGTTCTGGCGGCACGGCGGCTGCAGGCGTTCGGCATCGCACGCGAGAAGTCGTCGTGGTCGGGTGTCGGCACGGCGGGTGAGCCGGCCGAGGTCGAGGGAAGCGCGTGGCGCTGGCGGGTCGACCCCGAGGCGCTCGCCGCCCGGGGCGATGATCCGGGCGGGCGCGCGGCGATCCTCAAACCCTACGACCGCATGCTGTTCGACCGGCCGCGCCTGACCGAGCTGTTCGAGTTCACCTACGTCCTGGAGCAGTTCAAACCGAAGCATCAGCGGGTCTACGGCTACTTCGCGCATCCGATCCTCGTCGGCGACCGCTTCGTGAGTCTGCTCGACGCGGCGCTCGACAAGAAGAAGGAGAACCTCGTGGTCTCCGCCGTCCACGAGCTCGTCCCCCTGGAGGACGACGAGCGCGAGATGGTGCACGCCGAGGTCCGGGACCTCGGCGAGTGGCTCGGGGTCCCGGTCCGCGGACTCGACTGAATCCGGCGCCGTTCAGCGCGCCAGGCGCAGCGTGACCAGCTGGAACGGCGACAGCTCGAGGCGAACCGCGGCGCCGGCGGCATCCCGCAGCGCCGTCGCCGCGATCGGGCGTTCGAGCAGGTCCGTCTGCACGACGCCGGTCGCCCGGAATCCCGGGACGAGGTGCGCGGTGCGGGTCGAGCCGAGCGCCTCGTAGAGCCGCACGATGACGTCGCCCGACCCGTCATCGGCGAGCTTGACGGCCTCGACGACGACGCCCGGGTCGTCGAGCTCGAGGAACGGGTCGACCTCGCGCGCCCCCTGCAGAGGGACGGCCGGGAGGTTCAGTCGCAGCCCTTCCGCGACGGCCGCCGCGACGGTGGCGCCCGGGAGCACGGACAGGCGGAAGGTGTGTGCGCCCTGGTCGGCTTCGGGGTCCGGGAACAGGGGCGCCCGCACGAGGGTGATCCGCGCGACCGTCCGCGCGCCCCCGTCCGAGCCGGGCGCGCGCTGCACGTCGTGGCCGTACATCGCGTCGTTGGCGATCGCCACGCCGTACTCGCCCTCGGCCACGCGGATCCAGCGGTGCGCGACGGTCTCGAACCGGGCGGCATCCCACGTCGTGTTCATGTGGACAGGCCGCGACACGTGGCCGAACTGGATCTCGGACTCCGCGCGCTCGGCACGCACGCGCAGCGGGAAGGCGACCTTCAGCATCTTCTGCCGCTCGCGCCAGTCGAGCCGCAGCGCCACCTCGAGCGCGCCGGACGCGGGGTCGACGCGGTAGCGCTGCTCGGCCGACGACGACCCGAACCGGCGTCGGACCACGAGGTCGGCCCCGTCGACCCTGATCTCGTCGGCCGCGTCGAGGACGGTCCCGAGCGCGCCGTCCTCGACGTCGATGTTCCATGCATCCCAGTCCCGCGGGGTGTCGCGGAACAGGTGCAGCGCGCCACCGGGGTGCGCGGGGTCGATGAGCTCGCGGCCCGTCGCGAGGTCGACGGCGCCCACGACGAGTCCCCGCGCGTCGATCGCCCAGTCGAACCGGGAATGCCGGAACCGCCAGCCGTCGCCGTCCGCGTCGGGCCGGACGGCGGGAGCGGATGCCGCGGCCCCGACGCCGAGCGCCGGTGCGCCGCCGAGCGCCACCGGCGCGGCGTTGGCCGCGAGCGCCCGCTCGCCCTCGCCCACGAGCGAGCGCAGGGCGGTGTCGATGATCTCCCGCAGGTCGTCCGCGACGCGGGCGTACGTCGCCTCGGCCTCCTGGTGGACCCACGCGATCGAGGTGCCGGGCAGGATGTCGTGGAACTGGTGCAGCAGGACCGTCTGCCACAGGGCGCGCAGCCGCTCGGCGGGGTAGGTTGCGCCGGTGCGGACCGTGTCGAGCGTCGCCCAGAGCTCGGCCGCCCGCAACAGGTGCTCGCTCTCGCGGTTGCCTCGCTTCGTGCGCGCCTGCGCGCTGTAGGTGCCCCGGTGGTACTCGAGGTAGAGCTCCCCGGACCACACCGGCGGCGCCGCGTACTCCGCCTCGGCGTCGGCGAAGAACTGCGCCGGCGCGCCCAGGCGCACCTTGGGGGACCCCTCGAGGTCGGCGGTGCGGCGCGCGGCGGCGATCATCTCGCGGGTGGGTCCGCCGCCGCCGTCGCCCCAGCCGAACGGCACGAGCGAGTGCGTCGCGTGCGCCTTCTCGGCGAACTGACGCTCGGCGCGGGCGAGCTCTGCCGCCGACAGGTCGGAGTTGTACGTGTCGACGGGAGGGAAGTGGGTGAACACGCGGGTGCCGTCGATGCCCTCCCACAGGAACGTGTGGTGCGGCATCCGGTTCGTCTCGTTCCACGAGATCTTCTGCGTGAGGAACCAGCGCGAGCCCGCCGCGGCGATGATCTGGGGGAGCGCGGCCGAGTACCCGAACGAGTCCGGCAGCCAGACCTCGAGCGGCTCGACGCCGAACTCCTCGAGGAAGAACCGCTTGCCCTCGACGAACTGGCGGGCGAGGGCCTCCGATCCCGGCATGTTCGTGTCGGATTCGACCCACATGCCGCCCACGGGCGCGAACCGGCCCTCGGCGACGGCCCGCCGCATCCGCTCGAACAGCTCGGGGTAGTGCTGCTTCATCCACGCGTACTGCTGCGCCGACGACGCCGCGAAGACGAAGTCCTCCTCGGTGCGCATGAGGTCGAGCACGTTCGAGAACGTCCGCGCGACCTTGCGCACGGTCTCGCGGACCGGCCACAGCCAGGCCGAGTCGATGTGGGCGTGCCCCACGGCGGTCAGCTGATGCGAGGTGGCGGATGCCGGGGCGTCGAGGGCGTCGCGCAGTTCGGCGCGCCCCGCGGCGACCGTGCCGGCGACGTCGTCAGGGTCCACCGCGTCGACCGCGCGACCGAGCGCCGCCAGGACGCGGGCGTGACGGGTGCGGTCGGGGTCGAGCTGCTCGACGAGTCCGCGCAGGGTCCAGATGTCCTGCTGCAGCTCCCACACCGTCTGGTCGAGCAGCCCGAGCTCCAGGCGCCGCAGTCGGTAGACGGGCTCTGTGCCCGCGGTCCGCTTGTCGCCGAGCGGGGTCGCGGCGAAGGTGAACGTCCCGGCGACGCTGGGATTGCCCGCCGCCTCGATCCAGAGGTCGATCTCGTCGCCCTCGACGGGGACGGCGGTGTTGCGCGGCTCGATCGCCTTCACGATCGACCCATCGGGGCGGAACACGAGCGCCTCGGCCTGGAACCCCGGACCGGAGCCGTCGAAGCCGAGGTCGACGACGATCTCGGGACGGGTGCCCGGCACGTCTCGCCAGGAGTCGGGCACGCGGCCGGTGACGTGGAACCACACCGTCCCCCACGGCTTGCCCCACTCGGTGCCGACGGCGAACGGCGCGTACTCCTGCCGGATCGCCTCGGCGAAGGGCACGGGCTCGTCGGGGACCTCCCACGCCTCGATCGTCACGGGGGCGGTCTCGCGGTGCAGGGCGGGGGGCAGCCGGTCGCGCACGAGCCGGTCGATGCGCTGCAGGGCCAGGTGGTCGTTGCGGTGCATGCGGGTTCCTTCGAGATCGGTGCGGCGCGGGAGCCGGGACGGGTCAGCCCTTCACGGCGCCCGAGAGGGCGAACGAGCCCCCGAGGCCGCGGGTGACGAGGAGGTAGAGCCCGAGGACGGGGAGCGAGTAGAGCAGGGAGTAGGCGGCCAGACGTCCGTAGGCGACGGTGCCGTACTGCCCGAAGAAGGCGTAGATCGAGACCGCGGCCGGCTGCCAGTCGGGCGTCAGCAGGAGGACGAACGGCACGAAGAAGTTGCCCCAGGCCTGCAGGAAGACGAAGACGAAGACGACGCTCAGGGCGGGGCGCATGAGCGGCACGACGATCGTCCACAGCGCGCGCATCGCGCTCGCCCCGTCGACCCAGGCGGCCTCTTCGAGGCTCGCCGGCACCGAGTCCATGAAGTTCTTCGTCATCCACAGCGCCATCGGAAGGGCGCTCGCGGCGAGGAACAGCGCCACCGCCCACGGCTGGTTGATCAGCCGGACCTGCACGAACAGGCTGTAGACGGGCACCATGATCGCGGTGATCGGCAGGCAGCTCGCGAAGAGCACGGAGTAGAGGAACGGTGCGTGGAACCGCGACCGGTACCGCGAGAGCGGGTAGGCGGCGAGGACGGATGCCACGACCGTCACCGCGGCCGCACCCGTCGAGAGCAGCAGGCTGTTCACGAGCGGGCGGAGCGTCAGCTCGGGGGTGAGGACGTCGGCGAAGTTGTCGAGGGTCGGGTCGGTCGGCCACGCCACGCGGTAGGTCGCCGCCGAGTCGATCGAGGCGAGGACGACCCACGCGAGCGGCGCGGCGAACACGATCCCGATGATCACGAGCACGAGGTTCGCCCAGAACCGCGTCGCGCCGCGTCGCGGTGAGGCGACGCTGGGCGCACGGGGGGTGCGCCGGGTCGCGGTGGCGACGGTCGCGGTGGCGGTGGTCACGCGACACCCCCTCGGCGCCGCAGCGACACGACGTACGCGATCGAGAAGACCGCGCCCAGGGCGAGCATGACGATCGCGATCGCGTTGCCGTACCCGATGTCGCCGAACGAGAAGGCCTCGCTGTAGGCGAGCACGGGGAGGGTGCGCGACAGGTCGCCCGGGCCGCCCTTGGTCATGACCCAGATGAGGGTGAACACCGACAGGGTCTGCAGCGTCGTGAGCAGCAGGTTCGTGAAAATCGTCCCCGAGATCATCGGCAGCGTGATGTAGCGCAGCCGCTGCCATGTACCGGCGCCGTCGATCATCGCCGACTCGGTGACCTCGGGCGGCACGTCGTCGAGCGCCGCGCGGTAGATCATCATCGAGAACGCGGTGCCCCGCCAGGTGTTCGCGAGGATGACCGCCAGCAGCGGCAGGGCGTAGAGCCAGTTGGGGCCGTCGATCCCGACGAGCGACAGCGCGCCGTTGAGCGTCCCGTCCGCGGAGAGGAACGCGTAGCCCACGAAGGCCGCCACGATCTCGGGCAGGACCCACGCCGTCACCACCAGGACACCCACCGTGCCCGCGACGGCCCTGCTGCCGGCGCGGAACAGGACCGCGAGCAGCAGCCCGAGGACGTTCTGCCCGACGATGGCCGAGCCGATGACGAAGACGACGGTCAGCAGGACCGACAGCGGCAGCACCGGATCGGTGAACAGCCGGGCGTAGTTGTCGAGGCCGATGAACTCCGGCTTCGCCGCGCCCACTCCCGTCAGGGCGCGGTCGGTGAAGGAACCGACCGTCGCCCACACGATAGGGCCGGCCAGGAAGACGAGAAGGAGGCCGACGGCGGGGACGAGCGGGAGCGCGCGCGTCGGGGAGAGGCGCATGTCGACCCGACCGTGGCCGCGGCGGCGGGGCGACGCGCGGCGGTCCTGCTGCGGCGCGAGCGTCGTGCTCACGGGGTCATCCGGTGATGACCCCGTCGTCGCCGACGATCTCGCGGACGGCGTCATCGTAGGCGGCGGCTGCTTCGGCGGGCGACTGCTGTCCCGTGATGACCGCCTCCGTGGCCTGCTGCGCCGCGACCGAGATCTTGGGGTAGTCGCTGTTCGCGGGTCGGAAGTGCGTCACCGAGACGGCATCCGTCACAGCGCCGACGAACGGGTTGGCCTCGAGATACGTCGGGTCCTCGGCGACGTCGGAGCGGACCGCGATCTGCGCGTTGTTGATCGCGTACCAGAGCGCGTTCTCCTTGTTGAGGACCGTCGTCATGAAGTCGAAGGCGAGGTCGGGAACGTCCGTCTGCGCCGATGCCGCGAGGGTCCACCCGCCCGACATGCTGACGCCGCCGGGTGCCTGTCCGTCCTGCGTCGGGAAGAGGGCGACCCCCATCGTGTCGGTGTACTCGGGCCACGGGTACTGACCGCCCTCGGCCCAGAACGACGGGGTGTACGAGCCCTCGACGGTCGCCCCGAGGGTGCCCTTCGGGAACCATTCGCCGAAGACGGCCTGCCACACGTTCGGGTCGAGGGCCTGGTCGGCGCTCACGGCGTAGCCCTCGTCGTAGAGGGTCTGCAGGAACGTCAGCGAGTCGATGAAGCCCTGCGATCCGACGACCCACTTGCCCGCGTCGTCGTCGTACAGGCCGGTGCCCTCGCCGGTGCCGTAGAGCAGCTCGTAGAAGCTCTGCATCACGGTGCCCTCGCCGGTCCCGGTGCCCGCGTACATGTTGAACGGCACGACGTCAGGCTGGCTCTCCTTGATCGCGGCGGCGGTGGCGAGGATGTCGTCCCAGCTCTCGGGCTGCCAGGGCGTGGCGATCCCGGCCTTCTCGAGGACGTCCTTGTTGTACCAGATGACCCGCGTGTCGGTGCCGAGCGGCAGGGCGTAGGTCCCGCCGTCCTCGCCCTTGCCGGCGTTCCGGCCGGCCTCGTCGAACATCTCCCAATCGGCCCAGTCTGCGAGCTTGTCGTCGAGCTTCAGGAGGTAGCCGGCCTCGGCGTCGCTGCGGACGGTGAAGGTGTCCTCGTAGAAGACGTCGGGGGCGGTGTCGGGCGAGGCGAGCGAGAGCTGCAACCGGGTCTTGTAGTCGTCGTCCGTGGCGGTGATCGGCTGCAGGTCGACGGTGATCCCCTCGTGGGATGCCTCGAACTCCTCCTTCGCCGTCTTCATCAGGGTGTCGAGCACCTCGAACGAGTCGGTCTTCGCGTAGACGACCGTGACGGTGTCACCGTTGCTTTCGCCTCCCTCAGCGGAGCACCCGCCGAGGAGGAGGCCGGCAGCGGTCGCTGCGGCGATGGATGTGACGACGGTACGAGCTTTCACGGTGCCCCCTTGCTCCGGATCGTGGCGTCCACGCGCGACGGCGGGACACGGTAAGTCAAACCGATGGACATAGCGGAGTCAAGACGCCTTGCGGCGTCGGGCGCCGGGCTCACGCAGACGGCACCAGAAGCGAGGTCGGCCGGGGCGTCAGGGCCTCGTCGAGGATGAGGCACGCGGCGCCGATCGCCCCGACATCCGACCCGAGTGCGGTGCCCGCGATCGAGAGGCGATGGACCCCGCGTGCGACGCGCATCTCGTCGAGGAGCGGGGGGATCGCCTCGGTGAAGGTCGGTCCGACGCGGTCCCAGAGCGGACCGCCCATGACGATGCGGTCGACGTCGAGCAGGTTGGAGACGACGGCGAGGGCGCGGGCGACGTGCACCGTGCACCGCTGCAGCAGGTCGCGGGCGCGCTCATCGCCGTCCTCGGCCATGCGGACGAGCCGGGTGAGCGCGGCATCCACCCGCGTCGGGTCGTCGGACTCGCGGTCCGCCTCGAGCACGCCGCGGCGCTCGGCCTCCTCGACGAGGGGGAGCGGCGCGCACGTGACCGCGATGCATCCGCGCAGTCCGCACGCGCACGACGGACCCTCGGGGTCGACGACGATGTGCCCGATCTCGCCGGCGTTGCCCGACCCGCCGCGGACGACCTCGTCGCCGACGACGAGTCCCACGCCGAGCCCGGTGCCGAGGTACAGGAACGCGAAGTTCGGGGCCCCACCGGGAGCGGCGACCCACTTCTCGGCGACGGCCGCCGCCGTCACGTCCTTGTCGAGCACGACCGCCAGCCCGGTGGCCTCGGCGATCGCGTCGCGGAGGGGGACGCGGTCCCAGCCGAGCAGGTTGGGCGGGTCGACGACGATGCCGCGGTCGGCGTCGATCGGTCCGGGCGCGGCGATCCCGAGGCCGACGATCCGGCTGCGGTCGATCCCCGACTCGGACAGCACGGCGTGGATGTCCTCGATGAGGACGGCCACCGTGTCGGCCGGGTCCTGTGCGCGCGGCGTGGCGCGGGCGTGGCGGGCGACGACCTCGCCGTCGATCGACAGGACGACCACCGTGATGAGTCCGGGATCCAGGTGGACGCCGACGGCGTAGCGGCTGCTTCCGACCAGTCGTAGGGTCGTACGCGGCTTGCCGCGCCCCGAGCTCGTGCGGCCGGCCTCCTCGACGATCCCCGCATCCAGCAGGCGCTGGACGATGTTGGACACGGTCTGTGCGGACAGCCCGGTGGCGTCGGCGAGCTCGACGCGGCTGTGTCCGCGGGACCGGCGGATCTGGTCCAGGACGACAGCCTCGTTGTAACCACCGACGCTGGGTTGATTGGCGCCGCGTCTGGCCATGGGTGAACCTGCTTTGCTCCGGGGGTGCGGTGGCTTGAGCGTAGCGCGCCGCGTCCACGGCGGCGATCCGACGCCGCCGCTACATTCGAGGCATGGCATCTCCCTCCGCGCTTCCTTCCCGCACGCTCGACGACGGCGCGGTCCTGCGCGCTGCGGCGCCCGGCGACGAGGCCGGCATCCTCACCGCGATCCATGCGCTCGCCGTGTACGAGCGCGAGCCGGATGCCGTCCGCACGACGACGGACGATCTCACCGCCACCCTGTTCGGCGACGATCCGAAGGCCTTCGCCCACGTCATCGAGCGGGACGGGGGGATCCGCGCGATCGCCGTGTGGTTCCTCACCTACTCGACCTGGACCGGACGCCACGGCATCTGGCTCGAGGACCTCTTCGTCGATGAAGCGGACCGGGGCCGCGGGTACGGCACGGCGCTGCTGTCCTCCCTGGCCGCCGTCGCACTGGAGCGTGGCTATCCGCGACTGGAGTGGACGGTGCTGGACTGGAACGCGCCCGCCGTCGGCTTCTACCGGTCCATCGGCGCCGAGGCCATGCACGAGTGGACGACGCAGCGGATGACGGGCGACGCGCTCGCCGCCCTCGCGCGGCGCTGATCGCGGCGCGTTCGCCGACTCAGCTCAGCGGCGAGATGGTGACCGGCTCGCCGAGGCCCGACAGCTGCTGCGTCAGTGTCGCCGTCCGCCCGAGGAATCCGGTGGTCGACTCCGCCGCGACGGGGCGGAAGTCCTCCGTCAGCCACAGCATGTAGGCGTCGATCGGGATGCCGTACCAGTCGTATGCCGCCGTGCTCTCCAGGCGGTAGGCCTCCACGGACCCGCCGGGCGTCTCGACAGGCTCGGGCGCGGCCGAGACCGACCAGGTGTCGCCGCCGCCGATGAGGTCGCCGATGAAGCCCGGGTCCGAGAACACGCGGTACGCCTCCGCCGCGGTTCCGGCTGCCTGCTCGGTGGGATCGGCGGAGTCCGGATCGGCGACGACGGGCCCGTCGCCCTCGTCGATGAGCATGTCGCCGTCGACGAAGCTGATGGCCACCGGCCCGCCGCCGGTCTCGAGGTCGCCACGGAACTCGAACATCGGGTCGTAGTGGTAAGAGATCTCTCCGGCGAGCTCGTCGCCGGAGATGGTGAGCGTGCCGGTGTCGTAGCGCACGAGGACCGCCTGCAGGCAGGGGCCGAGGTCCGACCCGGCGACCGTCCCGGAGGCGAGGTCGAGCGTCTCGCACTCGACGGGCGTCTCGACGACGGGCGCGCCCGCCGTCGCGTCGGGGGTGGGGGACGCGGAGGCGGGCGGTGCCGCAGATGCGGATGCCGAGGCGGTCGGCGACGTGCTCGGGGCGGGGGTCTCGGCGGCCGAGCACCCCGCGAGAGCGAGCACGGCGGTCGCGGCGAGCAGGGGCAGGGCGGGGGTGCGCACGATGCGGCTCCTTGCGGGGGACGGGTCGGCAGTCGCGGACGAGCCTATCGCCGCTTCTATCCGTTCCTCCGTCGCTCGTGCAAGCCCCTGGAGAGGACGAACGCATCGGGAGCACGATGGACGGCACGATCACGACGAGAGGAAAACCGTGGCCAGCATCATCGAGACCGTCGATGTCAGTGTGCCGGTGTCCACCGCGTACAACCAGTGGACCCAGTTCGAGTCCTTCCCGCACTTCCTGAGCTACGTCGAGTCGATCACGCAGATCGACGACACGACGAACCGCTGGAAGGTGAAGATCGGCGGAGTGGAGCGCGAGTTCACCGCGCACATCACCGAGCAGCATCCCGACGAGCGTGTCGCGTGGAAGAGCGTCGACGAGGATCACGCCGGCGTCGTCACCTTCCACCGGCTGAGCGACACCGAGACGCGCGTCACGGTGCAGCTCGACTGGAAGCCCGAGGGCTTCGTCGAGACCGTCGGCGCCGCCATCGGCATCGACGACCACGCGGTCAAGAAGGATCTGCAGAAGTTCAAAGAGTTCATCGAATCCCGCGGCGCCGAGACCGGTGCCTGGCGAGGCGACGTGGGGTGAGCGGACGGCCCGTCCTTCCGCTCACGGCGGCCCGGTGGTGCATTCCACCGGGCCGCCGTGGCACGGTGGAGGCATGACCACCCTCTCCGTCGAAGGCCGCGCTCGCCGCCTTCGCGAACTCCACGCCGCCCCCGAGATCCTCCGTGTCGTCAACGTGTGGGACGTCGTCTCGGCCAAGGCCGTCCTCGCCCTCCCGGACACCCGCGCGATCGCGACGGCCGGGCACTCGATCGCGGCATCCTTCGGCTACGACGACGGCACGATCCCGCTGGAGACCACCCTCGACATGGTGGGGCGCATCGTCGCCGTCGCCGGCGACATCCCCGTCACCGCCGACCTCGACGACGGCTACGACGACACCGGCGACACCACACGCCGCGCCATCGGGGCGGGCATCGTCGGCGCCAACATGGAGGACCGGCTGCGCCCGTTCGACGAGTCGGTCGCGCGCGTCGCGGCCGTCGTCGCCGCCGCCGAGGCGGAGGGCGTGCCCTTCGCCCTGAACGCCCGCACCGACGCGTTCGTCCGCGGCGGCGGCCGCCCCGTCGAGGAGTCGATCGCCGACGCGATCGCGCGCGGACGCGCCTACCTGGACGCCGGCGCCGATGTCGTCTTCGTGCCGGGGGTCCTCGACGCCGAGACCACCTCCCGCCTCGTGGAGGGCATCGGCCGGATCAGCGTCGTCGGGCTGCCCGGCGCCCTCACCGCCGGCGAGTACGAGAAGCTCGGCGTCGCCCGCATCTCCTACGGCCCCCTGACCCAGCGCGTCGCGCTCACCGCGTTCCAGGACGTCGCGGCCGATCTCTACCGCGACGGGGTGATCCCCGAGAGCACCCGCGCCCTGAACTGACGACGGATGCCGCGCCCCGCGCGCGGGCCGGACGAACCCCGCGTGGTAGGCTCTTCCGTTGGAAGCGTGTCCGAGCGGCCGAAGGAGCATGGCTGGAATCCATGTAGGCGGGGTAACTCGTCTCGCAGGTTCAAATCCTGTCGCTTCCGCCACAACGAAGCCCCGCACCCGAGTGGTGCGGGGCTTCGGCGTTCCCGCCGGGGCGGCTCAGCGGCGCACCGGTGTCTCCTCGGCGAACGTCGACCCCGGGCGGATGACCAGCGATCGCGGCAGGAGGCGCGCGATCCGACGCCGCGGCGCCGCGACGGCCGAGTACAGCCCGGCGCGGACGGCGGCGGCATCCGTCGCCATCGCCGCGCCCTCGTCGCCGAACGATCCCGGCGGGGCGTAGCTGGCGCGTTCGACCGCGTCGACGAGTCGCTCGACGGCGTCGGCGGGGGCGCCGTGGTGACGACGCAGGCGGGAGCCGAACGCGCGGGGCGACTCGGAGTCGGGCACCGGGATGCCGAGATCGATCGCGGCGTCCTGCACGAGACGCCAGGCCGCCACCGCGCTGCCGCCCCGGGCCTGCGCGGCGCGGCGACGGGTGACCGTGGCGCTCACGAGGGCCGGCAGGGCCAGCACGACGAGGATCGCCGCGACGACGCCGACGACGGGGAGCGCTTGCGTGACCGAGGCGGTCGAGGTGGGCGTGGTGCCGGCGGTGGGGTCGTCCTCGGGCCGCGGTGCCGGCGAGGCACTCGAGGTCGGCTGCGGCGTCGAGCTCGCCGTCGGCTCGGGTTCGGGCTCGTTCGAGCCGTCGTCGTCGGAGGCGAACCGCTGCGCGGTGCCGAGGCTCTTCGTCGGCTCGAACCCGACCCAGCCGATGCCCTCGAAGAAGACCTCCGGCCAGGCGTGCAGCTGCGCCGTCGTCGCCTGGTAGACGCGTTCGTCGTCGACGACGTCGCCCGTGGCGAGGCCCGGGAGGAACCCCACGACGATCCGCGAGGGCATGTCGAGCGACCGGGCCATGAGGGCGAACGCCGAGGCGAAGTGCACGCAGTAGCCCGATCGCACCTGCAGGAACCGCGAGACGGCCTCGACACCCGGTCCGTCGAACCCGTCCTCGACAGGCGCCTCGAGCGAGTAGTCGAACTCCGGTCCGCGGAACCAGGACTGCAGCGCCAGCAGCCGGTCGTAGTCGGTGCCGGCGTCGGCGGTCACCTCGGCGGCGAGGGCGCCGATGTCGTCGGGCGTCTCGGCCGGGAGTCCCCGCGCGTCGTCGGGGCCGCCGCGCGCCTGGGCGGCGCGGGCCTGCTCGATCGTGGGCGCGGGGCTGCGGGTCACGACGTCGAAACGCTGACCGCGCGCCGCCGAGGAGGGGGACACGACCGTGCCGTTCTCTCCCGCGATGCGCCAGGTGCCGCTCAGACCCTCGAACGACACCGCATCGGCCGGGACGGGCAGCTGCGCCGAGGACAGGTCGAGCACCTCGACGGTCCGCGACGACTCGACGATCTCGATGCCCTCCGCGGCGGAGTCCTCGGGCTCCCACTCCTCGACGGGCACGGTGCGGGCGCGGTCGGGACGCCATGACCCGCCCTCGAGCTCGGTGAGGGTGGCGACCCGCAGGTACGAGGGCCCGCCGCTCGCACTCCACTGGCGCACGACGGGGACCTCGGCCGGGCGCCGCAGATCGTCGCCGAGGTTGAGGCTCGCGTCGATCCTCGTGCCGCCGCCGAACCCGCCCGCGGGGGCGACGGCCGTCGGCAGGACGGGCGCGACGATGACGGCGATGACGACAGCGGATGCCGCGATCACGGCGGCCACGCCGCCGACACCGCCCCGGGGCGCGGCGGGCTGCAGCGCGCGGTGCCGCGCGCGCGTCTCGGTGCGCATGAGCCACAGGAGCGCGAGGGCGAGGAGCGCGAACGCCCACAGGTCGACCGCGCGGGGGACGGCGATCGTCGGGATGAGCCAGACGGCGATCAGTGCGATACCGCCGAGGAGCGGCATCCGCGCCGTCAGGACGACGTGGTCGAGCGCGATGGTCAGCACTCCGACGGCGCCGACGATGAGGAACGTCAGCGACGCCGAGGCCTCGAGGGGCGCGACGCCGACGGCGATGTCGGAGCTCGCGATCTCGAGCAGCCGCGGCACCCGCGCGAACGCCTCACCGGACGGGATGACGAGCAGCCACGCGACGTCGGAGAAGAACACCGCCGTCATGATCGCCGTCCACAGCGCCAGGAGGGCGAGGGTGACGACGCCGGCCACGAGCCGGAGGCGCCGCAGGAGGTAGCCGGCGCCGAGGAGGAGGGCCGAGAGCACGAAGGCGAGCGCCGCCCATGCACCGCCGGCGATCACCGAGAAGAGCGGGATGAGCGCCGCGACGATCGCCAGGAGCAGCGCGATCGTCGACGGACCGTCGTGGCGGGGCCGTTCCGCCTCGATCCGGTCAGTCGACATGACCGCGGCCTTCGGGGAACCCCGCCATGCCCGACCACAGGGTGTCGATCTCGTCCTCGGGTTCGAGCCGGTGGACGCGCCAGCCGCCGACGCGGGCGATCCGCATCGCCTCGGCCGACCCGCCGAGCGCGAACAGCACCGGGAGGCTGCTGTGGGTGACGATCGGAAGGAGGGCCGCGGCATCCTCCGCGTCGATCTCGCCGGTCGCGACGACCACGGGGCCGAGGGTGGTCCCGGCGAACAGCGTCGAGAGGGTGCGGAGGTTCCCGCCCCGTCGCGCGGTGAGCGTGGCGAAACCCGTCGTGAGCGCCTCGAGCGCCGTCGTGTCGCCGCCCTCGAGCGGCTCGGCGATCTCCGAGCCGTCCACGTCGACGATCGTCACGCTGTACCCCTCCTGCACGAAGCGGTGCGCGGCCGAGACCACGATCGAGACGGCCGCCTCGAAGCCCGCGTCCTCGCCGGGGGAGCGCAGGGCGTCGCCGCTCCACCGCGTCACGCTCCGGTCGAAGACGATCACGGCCTCCGGGTTCGACTCGCGCTCCTCCTGACGCACCATGAGCTCACCGCGGTGCGCGCTGGCGCGCCGGTGGATGCGGCGCATCGAGTCGCCGGGCGCGTACACGCGCGGGATGAGGTTGTCGGCGCCCTGCCCGAGCTTGTCGGTGACGGACTGCATCGTGCCCCCGGCGGCTCCCGGGAGTTCCTCGAAGGCCTCGAGCGGAACGACGGCGGGCGCGATGGTCAGAGGGACGGTGCCGCCGAGCTGCTGACGCCGCCGGCTCAGTCCGAACGCATCGGTCGTCTCGACGACGAGGGGGCCGATGGGGCGCACGCCCCGGCGCCGGGCCTGCACCCGGTACGAGATGTCGACGCTGTGCCCGCCCGAGACGAGACCCGACCGCAGCGCGGGGTAGACGCCGCTCGGTTCCCCGTCGACGCCGCGGGGCAGTCGGTCCTGCCACATGCCCACCCCCGTCGGGAGGACGGTGCGCGCCTCGACGTGGGTGCGGACGTCGACGTCGCCCCCGACGTTCGCCACGGCGGGCGCGAACGAGCGGCGCACGCCGTCGTCGCGGTGTCCCAGCCAGAGCGACGCGAACGAGACGCCCACCGCCGCCAGCAGCAGCACGCCGAAGAAGACGAGCGCCGGCACGGAGAAGATCTGGGCGCACACGAACGAAGCGAGTCCGACCAGGACCGCTCCTGTGCCCCGAGGGGTCAGGGGCCATCGCGTCATGTCGTCGGACCGCTCAGCGCGCGGCGACGGGGACGGGCACCGAACGCACCACCGAGTCGAGCACCGACGTCACGAGGTCGGCGCCGCCCCGGCCGCGCGCCATCGCACCGCCGCGGGCGGCGATGAGGCGGTGGGCGAAGACGGGTTCGAGCAGCGTCACGAGGTCGTCGGGGATCACGTACTCACGGCCCTCGAGCGCCGCCCACACCTTCGCGGCGCGGACGAGCTGCAGCGTCGCGCGCGGGCTCGCCCCCAGCCGCAGGTCGCTGTGCTCGCGCGTCGCCCGCGAGAGCGCGACGGCGTACTCCTCGACGGCGGGGGAGACGTGCACCGAGCGCGCCCAGGCGATGAGGGCGGCGACGCGTTCGGCCGAGATCACGGGGCGAATCGCCTCGAGCGGGTTGCCGCTGTCGCGCTGGCGCAGCATGAGCGCCTCGTTCGCGGCATCCGGGTATCCCATCGAGATGCGCATCATGAAGCGGTCGCGCTGCGCCTCGGGGAGGGCGTAGGTGCCCTCCATCTCGAGCGGGTTCTGCGTCGCGACGACGAGGAACGGGTCGGGGAGGACGCGGCTCGTGCCGTCGACCGTGACCTGGCGCTCCTCCATGGCCTCGAGGAGGGCCGACTGGGTCTTGGGCGACGAGCGGTTGATCTCGTCCGCGATGACGACGTGGGCGAAGATCGCCCCCGGCTTGAACTCGAACCGCCCCTCGGACTGGTCGTAGACGCTCACACCGGTGACGTCGCTCGGCAGCAGGTCGGGCGTGAACTGGATGCGGCGTACCGTCGCCCGGATCGACGCGCCCAGCGCGCGGGCGAGCATCGTCTTGCCGACGCCCGGGACGTCCTCGATGAGGAGGTGCCCCTCGGCGAGCAGGCACACGAGCGCGGCGCGGACGGCGTCCGGCTTGCCGTCGATGACCTGCGACACCGAGGCGATGAGGGCATCGGTGGTCTCGGCGAACACCGCGGCATCCACTCCGGTCGCTGCCCGTGACGTGGAAGCGCCCCCCGGCGCCGTCATCGTCGTCTGGTCGTCGGTCATCCGTCCCCCTCACGCGGTCGGCGCATCAGCGCGCCCGACCCGATGCTAACCCGCCCGTCACGGGCGGGCGCCCGACGTCGGGTAGACTTGCAGCAGCTCTCCGCGAGACGGCATCCAGGCCAACTCCCCCAGGACGGAAACGTAGCAAGGGTAACCAGGCTCTGCCGGGTTCGCGGAGAGTCTTTCTTTTGCCCGGCGCCTCCCAGCCCGCTCATCGGCCGCGACCCTAGGCTGGGAGCGTGGCTCAGAGCATCTACATCACCTCCGCGGAAGGTCACTCGGGCAAGTCGACGATCGCCCTCGGCGTGCTCGACACCCTCAGTCGCCGGTCGCCTCGCGTGGGGGTGTTCCGCGCGATCGCGCGCTCGACCGAGGAGCGCGACTACGTGCTCGAGATGCTCCTCGATCACGACGGCGTCGACCTCGGCTACGACGAGTGCATCGGGGCCACCTACGACGAGGTCCGCGCCGACCCCGAGGCGGCCCTCGGCCGCATCGTCGAGCGGTACAAGGCGGTCGAGGCGCAGTGCGACGCGGTCGTCATCGTCGGCAGCGACTACACCGACGTCGGCAGTCCCGCCGAGCTCGGCTACAACGCCCGCATCGCGGCCAACCTGGGGGCGCCCGTCCTCGTGGTGCTGTCGGGGCAGGCCGCCGACGGCGAGCGGCAGACGGATGCCGGTGGGCTGACACCCGCCCAGGTCGGCAACCTCGCGACCCTCGCGCTGTCCGAGATCACCCACGAGCGCGCCGGCATCTTCGCCGTCGTGGTCAACCGCGCCGACCCCGCGCACCTCGACGACATCGTCGCGGCCGTCCGCGCCGTCCCCGCCGCAGCGGGCGACATCGGGGTCTGGGCGATCCCCGAGGACGCCTACCTCGTGGCCCCGTCGGTCGGCGACGTCGCCCGTTCGCTCGGCGCGACGCTCGTGAAGGGAGACGAGGCGCTGCTCGACCGCGAGGTGCTCCACGTCGTCGTCGCGGGAATGTCGCTCAACAACGTCCTGCCGCGGCTCGAGGAGGCCGCGATCCTCGCCGTGGCGGCCGATCGCACCGAGGTGCTGCTCGCGGCGCTCCTGGCCAACGCGTCGGGGACGTTCCCCTCGCTGTCGGGCATCGTCCTCTACGGCCCGTTCGAGCTCCCCGAGCACGTCGAGCGCCTCATCGACGGCCTCGACTCGAACCTCCCGATCCTCGCGACCGATCAGGGCACGTACGAGACCGTGCGCGGCATCATGAGCGCCCGCGGCCGGCTGGCCGCGCACTCGCAGCGCCGGTACGACACGGCCCTGGCGCTGTTCGAGCAGCACGTCGACACCGACGACCTCCTCCGACGCATCGGCCTCGCGAGCTCGCAGGTGGTCACGCCCCTCATGTTCCAGTACGGGCTGATCGAACGCGCCCGGCGCGAGCGTCGCCGCATCGTGCTGCCCGAGGGCGGCGACGACCGCATCCTGCGCGCGGCCGCCACCGCGCTCGCGCGCGGGATCGCCGACATCACGATCCTCGGCGAGCCCATCGAGGTGCACGCGCGTGCCCTCGAGCTGGGTCTCGACATCCGCGCCGCCGAGGTGCTCAGCCCCTTCGACGCCGTCCACGTCGACAAGTTCGCCCGCGAGTACGAGCGCCTCCGCGCGCACAAGGGCGTCACGTTCCGACAGGCCGCCGACACGGTCACCGACGTCTCCTACTTCGGCACGCTCATGGTGCACCTCGGGCTCGCCGACGGCATGGTGTCGGGCGCGGCGCACACGACGGCGCACACCATCCGTCCGGCGTTCGAGATCATCAAGACCAAACCCGGCGTCGACGTCGTCTCGAGCGTGTTCCTCATGGCGCTCGCCGACCGCGTGCTCGTCTACGGCGACTGCGCGGTCATCCCCGACCCGACGGCGGCCCAGCTCGCCGACATCGCCGTCTCGTCCGCGGCCACGGCGGAGCAGTTCGGCATCTCGCCGCGCGTCGCCATGCTCTCGTACTCGACCGGCGAGTCCGGGTCGGGTGCCGACGTCGAGAAGGTGCGCGAGGCGACCGCGCTCGTGCGCGAGCGTGCTCCGGAGCTCCTCGTCGAGGGTCCGATCCAGTACGACGCCGCGACCGACGCGGCCGTCGCGGCGACGAAGATGCCCGGGTCGGATGTCGCCGGTCGGGCGACCGTCTTCGTCTTCCCCGATCTCAACACGGGCAACAACACCTACAAGGCCGTGCAGCGCTCGGCCGGCGCGGTGGCGATGGGTCCGGTCCTGCAGGGCCTGAACAAACCCATCAACGACCTCTCCCGCGGTGCCCTCGTCGAGGACATCGTCAACACGATCGCGATCACCGCGATCCAGGCGCAGAACGCGGATGCCGCGTCCCCGGAGGCCCGCGCATGACCCCCGTCCTCGTCATCAACAGCGGCTCGTCCTCGTTCAAGTACCAGCTCGTCGACGTCGCCACCGAGCGTCCCCTCGCCTCCGGTCTGGTCGAGCGGATCGGCGAGGAGTCGGGCATCGCGACCCACACCGTCTTCCTCGGCGGGGAGGGCGCCGCGGTCACGGCGACGAAGGCCACCTCGCGCATCGAGCGCGCGATCCCCGACCACACCGCCGGGTTCGCCGTCATGCTCGAGGCGTTCGCGGTCCAGGGTCCCTCCCTCCAAAACGCGCGCCCGGTCGCCGTCGGGCACCGGGTCGTCCAGGGCGGCGCCCGCTTCTTCGAGCCGACCCTCATCACGCCCCTCGTCGAGATCAACATCGACGAACTGTCGGCCCTCGCACCGCTGCACAACCCGGGGGCGCTGCAGGGCATCCGCGCGGCGCGCGCCGCCTTCGCCGATGTCCCCCACGTCGCGGTGTTCGACACGGCCTTCCACCAGACCATGCCGGCCGCGGCATACACCTACGCGATCGACCGCGAGACGGCGCAGAAGCACCGCATCCGCAAGTACGGCTTCCACGGCACGAGTCACAAGTTCGTGAGCGAAGCGGCTGCGGCCTTCCTCGGGCGGCCGCTCGCTGAGCTCTCGCAGATCGTGCTGCACCTCGGCAACGGGGCGTCGGCGACGGCCATCCGCGGCGGCGAGTCGGTCGACACCTCGATGGGGCTCACGCCACTCGAGGGGCTCGTGATGGGCACGCGCTCCGGCGACATCGACCCGTCGGTGCTCGGGGTGCTCGCCCGGCGCGAGGACATGGGCCCCGGTGAGCTCGACGCCTTCCTCAACAAGCGCAGCGGCCTCCTGGGGCTCGCCGGCGCGTCCGACATGCGCGACATCGACACCCGCCGACGGGAGGGGGATGCCGACGCGCAGCTCGCCTTCGACGTCTACATCCACCGGCTCCGCGCCTACCTCGGCGCCTACCTCGCGCAGCTCGGCGGCGTCGACGTCATCTCGTTCACGGCGGGCGTGGGCGAGAACTCCGCCGTCGTGCGCGCCGCGGCCCTCGAGACCCTCGGCTTCGCCGGTGTCCACCTGGATGCCGAGCGCAACACGTCGGGCGAGCGCGGCATCCGCGTCATCTCGACCGACGACTCTCCCGTGACGGTCCTCGTCGTCCCTACCGACGAGGAGCTCGAGATCGCGCGCCAGGCCCACGCCGTCGCGACGGCCTGACGGGTACGGCCGTTACGCTGGTCCGGTGACGATGGCTGAGCTTCCCGACCTCACCCGTTTCGACGGGGTCCTCTTCGACCTCGACGGTGTGCTGACCCCCACGGCCGAGGTCCACATGCACGCCTGGCAGAGCATGTTCACGGAGCTGTTCGCCTCGTGGGGCGTCGAGCCCGCCTACCGCGAGAGCGACTACTTCGAGCACCTCGACGGCAAGAAGCGGTACGACGGCGTCGCGAGCCTGCTGCGCTCGCGCGATGTCGAGGTGCCGTGGGGCGACCCGTCCGACGACCCCTCGGTCGACACGATCTGCGGGATCGGCAACCGCAAGAACGTCGTCTTCGAGCGCGTGCTGCGCGCCGACGGCATCGCGCCGTACCCGGGCTCGCTCGCCCTCGTCGAGAAGCTGCAGGCCGCCGGCGTCCCCATCGCCGTGGTCTCGAGCTCGAAGAACGCCCGCGAGGTCTTGACGGTCGCCGGCATCATCGACCGCTTCCCGGTCATCATGGACGGCGTCGTGGCCGAGTCCGAGCACCTCGCCTCCAAGCCCGCGCCCGACGTCTTCGCGCGCGCCGCCGAGATGCTCGGGGTGGACCCCGCGCGCAGCGCCGCCGTCGAGGACGCGCATTCGGGCGTGCGATCGGCCGCCTCCGCCGGGTACGGTCTCGTGGTGGGTGTGGACCGCGGCGCCGGAGCCCAGGCGCTGCGTGACGCCGGGGCGCACGTCGTCGTGGACGACCTCGCCGTCTTCGCCTGACCCGCGGCATTCCCTGTCGTCCTGACACCCGAAGAAGGACCCCCGCATGATCGATCGTCATCGTTTTCCCGTGGACCCGTGGCGTCTCGTCGAGACCTCGTTCTCGCTCGACGACGTCGGCGTCACCGAGACGCTGTTCGCCGAGGGCAACGGCTACCTGGGCCTGCGGGGCAACCACCCCGAGGGGCGCCAGGCGCACGAGCACGGCACGTTCCTGAACGGCTTCCACGAGGTGTTCCCGATCCGGCACGCCGAGCGCGCCTTCGGCTTCGCCGAGGTCGGGCAGACGATCATCAACGCGCCCGACAGCAAGGTCATGCGCGTCTACGTCGACGACGAGCCGCTCTCGCTCGACATCGCGGACCTGCGCGAATACGAGCGAGCCCTCGACATGCGCCGGGGAGTACTGACCCGCCACATCCGGTGGATGACCCCGAGCGGCAAGGACGTCGTCATCGACTACGAGCGCATGGTCTCCTTCGAGGAGCGCCACGTCGCCGTCATGCGCATCTCGGTCACGGTGCTGAACGCGGATGCCCCGGTCACGGTCAGCTGCCAGATGATCAACCGGCAGGACGGCCAGGACGTGTACGGCGGTCCGGGGCTCGGCAAGCAAGCAAAGGCCGGTTTCGACCCCCGCAAGGCCGACGGTTTCGCGAACCGGGTGCTGCAGCCCGAGGATTACTGGCAGGACGGCAACCGCGCCGCGCTGTCGTACAAGGTCACCGAGTCCGGCATGACGGTCGCCGTCGTCGCCGACCACCTCGTCGAGACCGAGAACGAATACTCGTCGCGCTCGCTGGTCGAGCCCGACGTCGCCAAGAACGTCTTCCGGGTGCAGGCGACGCAGGGTGTGCCGGTGACGATCACGAAGGCCGTCGCGTATCACACCTCCCGCGGCGTCCCCGCGCGCGAGCTCGTCGAGCGCGCCCGCCGCACGCTCGACCGGGTCGAGCACGAGGGCATCGAGCGGCTGTTCGAGCGGCAGGAGGCCTGGGTGCAGGCGTTCTGGGAGCGGTCGGACGTGCTCATCGAGGGGCACGACGACCTGCAGCAGGCGACCCGGTGGTGCCTGTACCAGCTCGCCCAGGCGGCCGCGCGCGCCGACTCGCTCGGCGTGCCCGCGAAGGGTGTGACCGGCTCGGGCTACAGCGGCCACTACTTCTGGGACACCGAGGTCTACGTCCTGCCGTTCCTCGCGTACACGACGCCGCTCTGGGCGCGGAACGCGCTGCGGATGCGGTACCTCATGCTCCCGGCGGCCCGGAAGCGCGCGGGGCAGTTGAACGAGGCGGGCGCGCTGTTCCCGTGGCGCACGATCAACGGCGAGGAGGCCTCGGCCTACTACGCCGCCGGCACCGCGCAGTACCACATCAACGCCGACGTCGCCTTCGCGCTCGGCAAGTACGTCCGCGCGACGGGGGACACCGACTTCCTGCACCGCGAGGGCGTCGACATCCTCGTCGAGACGGCGCGGCTGTGGGCGACCCTCGGGTTCTGGCGGTTCACCGAGACGGGCGAGCCCGAGAGCTTCCACATCCACGGGGTGACCGGTCCCGACGAGTACACGACGGTCGTCAACGACAACCTGTTCACGAACGTCATGGCGCGGTACAACCTGCGCTACGCCGCGCGCGTCGTGCGCGAGATGGCCGTCGACCAGCCCGAGGCCTACCGCGCGATGGTCGACCGTCTCGATCTCGACGAGGCCGAGCCGGTCGCGTGGCAGAGCGCCGGCGAGGCGATGCACATCCCGTACAGCGAGGCCCTCGGCATCCACCCCCAGGACGCCGTCTTCCTCGAGCGCGAGGTGTGGGACCTCGAGAACACCCCCGCCGAGCAGCGCCCGCTCCTGCTGCACTTCCACCCGCTGGTGATCTACCGGTACCAGGTCCTCAAGCAGGCCGACGTCGTGCTCGCCCTGTTCCTGCAGGGCAACCAGTTCACCCCGGCCGAGAAGCTCGCCGACTTCGAGTACTACGACGCGCTGACGACGGGCGACTCCACGCTCTCGGCGGTCGTGCAGGCGATCCTCGCCGCCGAGGTCGGGTACCAGGACCTCGCGCTGGAGTACTTCCGCGAGTCGGCGTTCGTCGACCTCGGCGACCTGCACAGCAACGCGTCCGACGGCGTCCACGTCGCCTCCGCCGGCGGCGTCTGGACGGCGCTCGTCGCCGGGTTCGGCGGCATGCGCGATCACCGCGGGGCGCTCAGCTTCGACCCGCGCCTGCCCGCCGACTGGCCGTCGCTGTCGTACACGCTCCACTGGCACGGCACGCGCCTGCGGATCACGGTCCGCCGCGACGAGATGACGGTCACCGCCGACGACGGCGACGCCGTGTCGTTCACGGTCCGCGGCGCCGGGTACACGGTCGCGGCCGGTGAGACGGTGACCGTGCACCTCGACGGCCAGGGCCCGGTGATCCCGGGACGCCCCACCCTCCGCCGGATCGGCGAGCAACTGCGCGAGGACGGCACGCTGCTGTCGGCATCCGTCCCCGACGCGACGGCCGCGACCTCGGTCCCGGTGCACACCGGCACGATCCCGATCGTGATGGCGGACGAGGACCAGGCGGATGCCCCGGCGCGGCAGGCGTTCGAGCCCGACACCCGGACGCAGCAGTTTTCGGCGATCGACGCGGGTGATGTGACCGCGACGGTCTGAGTTCAGACCGCCGCGGCGGCGCGCTCGCGGACGATCGCGCGGACGGCGTCGCGACCGGCGCGGTTCGCGCCGATCGTCGACTGCGACGGGCCGTAGCCGATGAGGAACAGCCGCGGCTCGTCGATCGCGCGGGTGTCGCGCACCCTCACGCCGCCGGCGGGGGTGCGCAGGCCCAGCGGCGCGAGGTGGGCGATGTCGGCGCGGAAGCCGGTCGCCCACAGGATGACGTCCGCGCGCTCGAGGGTGCCGTCCGGCATCCGCACCCCATCCGGCTCGATCGCGCGGAACATCGGATGCCACACCAGGGCGCCCCGGTCCTTCGCCGCCCGCGCCCACGGCGACCAGTGCGCGCCGGTGACCGAGACGACGCTCCCCGGCGGCAGCCCCTGCCGCACGCGCTCCTCGACACCGGCGATCGCCTGGATGCGCGCTGCGGTGTCGAACGCGACGGCATCCCACTGCGGTTCGGTGCGTGAGACCCAGAAGGTGGCCGTGACGGCGGAGATCTCGTCGAGCAACTGGATCGCCGAGACCCCGGCGCCCACGATGACGACGCGTCGACCGCGGAGCTCCTCGGCCGAGCGGTAGTCGTGCACGTGCAGCTGCCGGCCGGTGAACGTCGCCTGCCCGGGGTAGGTCGGCCAGAAGGGCTTCCGCCACGTGCCCGTGGCGTTGATGACGTACCGCGCCGCCCAGGCGTGGGCGCCGTCGCTGGTGTCCGCCTCGACGATCAGCCGGCCGCGCGGCTCGTCGTCGGCCCGTCGGACGGCGCGCACCTGCACGGGGCGACGGACCGCGAGCTCGAACCGCGCCTCGTAGGCAGTGAAGTACTCCGGCAGGACCTCCCGGCTGGCCGCCCGCGGATCCGCCGGCGGCACGGCGTAGCCGGGGAGCTCGTGGATGCCGTTGACCGTGCCCATCCGCAGCGACGGCCACCGGTGCTGCCACGCACCCCCGGCACGCGTCTCGGCGTCCACGACGACGAACGTGGGCGCCTCCGCCTGGGCGTCCCCGAGTGGGACGAAACCGCGGTGACGCAGATGGTAAGCGGCGCTGAGCCCGGCCTGCCCCGCGCCGATCACGGCGACGTCGACGGGCTCGGGGGACATGACGGCTGCAACGTGAGACCGACCCCGGCTGTTCCCGGTGCACGGAGCCTCGGCGCCGGATCGGATGTCGGCGCCACGCCGTAGTCTGTTGTGGTGACCACCGCTCTGTACCGCCGCTATCGCCCGGAGTCCTTCGGCGAGATGATCGGGCAGAGCCAGGTGACCGAGCCGCTCATGACGGCGCTGCGCAGCGACCGGGTCGGCCACGCCTACCTCTTCTCCGGTCCCCGGGGCTGCGGCAAGACCACCTCGGCCCGCATCCTCGCGCGCTGCCTCAATTGCGCGCAGGGCCCGACCGACACCCCGTGCGGCGAGTGCGACTCCTGCAAAGAGCTCAGCCGCGGCGGCGGCGGTTCGCTCGACGTCGTCGAGATCGACGCCGCCTCGCACAACGGTGTCGACGATGCGCGCGACCTGCGCGAACGCGCCGTCTTCGCCCCCGCGCGCGACCGCTTCAAGATCTTCATCCTCGACGAGGCGCACATGGTCACGGCGCAGGGCTTCAACGCGCTCCTGAAGCTCGTCGAGGAGCCCCCCGCGCACGTGAAGTTCATCTTCGCGACGACCGAGCCCGAGAAGGTCATCGGCACGATCCGCTCGCGCACCCACCACTACCCGTTCCGCCTCGTCGCCCCCGCCGCCATGCTCGAGTACGTCGAGCAGCTCTGCGCCAGCGAGGGCGTGACGGTCGAGCCCGGTGTCCTGCCCCTTGTCGTCCGCGCCGGCGGTGGATCGCCGCGCGACACCCTCTCGCTCCTCGACCAGCTCATCGCCGGCTCCGAGGACGGCGCCGTGGGCTACGAGCGCGCGGTCGCCCTGCTCGGCTACACGCACGCCGAACTGCTCGACGAGGTCGTCGACGCGTTCTCGTCGCACGATGCCGCCGCGGCCTTCGGCGCCGTCGACCGCGTCGTTCAGACCGGTCAGGACCCGCGACGTTTCGTCGACGACCTGCTCGAGCGCCTGCGCGACCTCATCATCGTGGCGGCGACCGGCGAGGGCGCCCGCGCCGTGCTGCGCGGTGTGCCGGCCGACGAGCTCGAGCGCATGGGGCGCCAGGCGGCTGCGTTCGGCACCGACCGGCTCTCGCGGATCGCCGACCTCGTCGTCACCGCGCTCGACGACATGACCGGCACG